>NZ_JBYSXB010000065.1:0-15849 GCF_058781765.1 Arthrobacter sp. FW306-1B-G06A
GTACTCGCCCGGGGCGGGCTGGGGGATGTCGGTGGTGATGTCGCGGCCCTCGGCGATCCACTTGTCGCGGCCGCCGTCCAGGAGCCGGACGTCCTCGTGGCCGAAAAGCGTGAAAACCCAGAGGGCGTAAGCGGCCCACCAGTTGGACTTGTCGCCGTAGATCACCACGGTGGTGTCCCGGGAGATGCCCTTGGCGGCCGCCAGGGCCGCGAAGGCTTCACCATCGACGTAATCCCGGGTGACTTCATCGTTCAGGTCCGTATGCCAGTCGATCTTGACCGCGCCCGGAATGTGGCCGGTCTCGTACAGGAGGACGTCTTCGTCGGATTCGACAACAACCAGCTTGCCGTCGCCAAGCGCGCCGCCTTCAAGGGCTGCGGCAAGCCACTCGGTGGACACCAGGCGTTCGGGGTGGGCGTACGCGGCGAACTTTTCGTTCTGTTCAACGGGGTAGGACATTGGTATGGCCTTTCACTGACACTTTCACTGACACCGGGCGGCGCCGGGCGTTAGGACATGCCCGGGCTTTAGTCCCACAGTATCGAGGGCCGGGGACTAAAGCTCCTCCCCGTTCATATGGTGAAATATGGCCTTCATCACGTGTCCGCCCGGGGCATGGCATTGCCGGTATTCTTGCTGGGGACTTACGACACGAAGAACGGACCGCATTGGTACAGATCGAACAGCTCGCCGCGCGCACGCCGGCGGTCTCAGCGGATGAGATTCTCAAGGGTTTCTACCCTTCTCCACGGTTCGGCGAGGTGTCCTTCAAGAGCTACCGGCCTGATCCGAACCAGCCCAGCCAGGCGGCAGCGGTCAAGTCCCTGGAAGCGTTTGGGGCGACGGTCGGAGCCGGCGACGGAGACGGTCTGTTCAAGCGCCTTTTCAGCAAGAAGGCCAGCACCAGGGCCGGCATCTACCTCGACGGCGGATTCGGCGTCGGAAAGACCCACTTGCTGGCCTCCCTGTGGCACTCGGCTCCGGGTCCGAAAGCCTTCGGGACATTCGTGGAGTACACCAACCTCGTGGGCGCCCTCTCCTTCCGGAAAACCGTGGAGGCTCTGAGTAGCTACAAGCTTGTCTGCATTGACGAATTCGAGCTCGATGATCCGGGCGACACGGTGCTGATGTCCCGCCTCATGCGTGAATTGTCCGACGCCGGTGTGAAGCTCGCTGCCACATCCAACACTCTGCCTGGTTCACTGGGAGACGGCCGCTTTGCCGCCGTCGACTTCCAGCGGGAGATCCAGGTCCTTGCGGACCAGTTCGATGTTGTCAGGATCGACGGGGAAGACTTCAGGCACCGCGGCTTGCCCGCGGCTCCGGCACCCTTGAAGACCGAAGACCTCAAACGGCAGATGCACGCCGAGTTCGACGGCCAGACCGTGGCCGTGGACGACTTCCGCGGCCTGATCGACCACCTCGCCGGTGTCCACCCCAGCCGCTATCGCAAGCTGATCGCAGGCATCGATGCTGTTGTCTGGCGCGACGTCGAAACCATTACCGAGCAGGCCGTCGCCCTACGCTTCGTGGTACTGGCCGACCGCCTGTACGACAAGGACGTCCCGATCCTTGCCAGCGGTGTGCCCTTCGACAAGCTCTTCACTGAGGAAATGATGACTGGCGGGTACATGAAGAAGTACTTCCGCGCCGTGTCCCGTCTGACCGCCCTGGCGCGCGAGGGCCAAAACCACGAGCCGTCGTAGAGATTGGGGCAGGCTGCCCCACTCTACTTTTGGGGTTCCCTGTTTTTCAGGACCCAACGCACCAGGATTCCGGCGGCAAGCGCCCAGAACGCGGCGCCAATCCCGGCGAAGCTGAGGCCCGAGGCCGCGATCAGGAACGTCACGGAGGCCCCCATGCGTTCTTCGGCAATAGCCAGGGCAGAGGCGATGGCGGATGCCAGGGTGCCCAGCAGGGCCAAGCCCGCGACGGCTTCCAGGAGCCCTGGCGGTGCCGCCGCCACAACGGTCACCAACGCGGCGGAGAAGGCTGCCAGCATGAGGTAGGCCAGGCCTGACGTGAAGGCCGCGATCCAGCGCCGGCCTCGGTCCTCACCTGCCTCTTCCCCTGCCGCCAGCGCAGCGCTCAACGCCGCCAAGTTGATCGCATGCCCGCCAAAGGGAGCCCCCAGCGCGGTCCCTGCGCCGGTCACCAGCATCGACTGGCGCCACGGGACGGTGTACCCGAAGGACTTCAGCACGGCCACCCCCGGAATGTTTTGGGAAGCCATGGTGACAATGAACAACGGCAGGGCGATGCCGGCCACTGTGGTGGGAGTGAAAGCAGGGGTGGTCCACTGCAACTCAGGCAACAGTCGGTTCACAGGAATATCCACGCCGTTGACCACGATGTAGATTCCGATGACTGCGAGTGCCACCAGCAATGCGGCAGGGACCGACCAGCGGGGTGCCAGCTTCATCATGACCAGCCAGCAGAGGATCACCGGAGCCACCAAGAGGGGAGCGGTGCCCAAGGCTTTGAACGGGGCAAGGCAGAGGGACAAAAGCACTCCGGCCAGCATCGCCTGGGCGAGGGCCGTGGGAATCCTCGCCATTAGCTTGCCAAGCGCCGGAATGAGCCCGGTCAAGGCGATCAGTACACCAGCGATGAGGAAGGCGCCGACGGCGGCCGGCCACCCGCCGTCGGGCACTCCGGTTCCCGCCAGCAAAGCGGCCCCTGGCGTCGACCACGCAAGGGTGACAGGCAAGCGGGAGCGCAAGGAAAGCCAGAGCACGCCGAGCCCGAAGGCGAGGGTGAGGGCCAGGAGCCCGCTGGCGGCTTGTTCCTGGGTGGCCCCCATCGCCCGGAGGCCTGCGAGCACTACTGCGAAGGAAGAAGTAAAACCGACCAGCGCGGTCACGATTCCAGCAACAAGCGGGCGGGAGAGCTGCCGGGAGGCGGAAGCTGGACGTGGCTGTCCGGTGTGGAGTGATGACGCTGGCATAGACCATCACGTTACCGGAGCCTTGGTGCGCGTGCCGAGGCGGCAACAGTTAAACGCCAAGGGCACCGGCGGCGCCTCGCGGCGGGACCGGTGCCCCGTTGACGTAACTGTAATCGGGAGCTCTGGCCGGCAGAACCGGCTACGGAGCCTCATTGGCGGAGGGAGCTGTCCAGGCCGTAGCCCTTTCAGCGTCACCGTCGAGGTTGTCCACGAACTCGGAAGCGGCTCTCTGAACCGCATCTAGTCGTC
The DNA here is from genome assembly GCF_058781765.1 of Arthrobacter sp. FW306-1B-G06A. NCBI lineage: Bacteria > Bacillati > Actinomycetota > Actinomycetes > Micrococcales > Micrococcaceae > Arthrobacter > Arthrobacter sp. FW306-1B-G06A. The sequence goes on from NZ_JBYSXB010000065.1 coordinate 3,197, forward strand.
GATAAAATCGGCGGTCTATTCGATCCCGTCCTTGATGGCTTCTTCACTGCCACCAACGAGGTCCTGAACTTTGCCCTTCAGATCGTCAAGTAATCCCACGGGCACCTCCCTTCAATCACGGAGCCAGTTCGCTCCTCCGTTCTCGATCCTAACCCGAGACCTTGGAGGTGCCAAGGGAAAATTTGACTGGAATGTCAAACGATCCTTGGAAAAGGTCACAGCTGCTTCTCGGGAGAAAGCTCCTGGTGGCGGGGGCTGTCCGGATTCATCAAGGAGTGCTTGCGACCGTAGCTGAAGTAGATGACCAGTCCGATGACCAGCCACACCACAAAACGCAGCCAGGTTTCCCAATGGAGCTGGAGCATGAGGAAGCCGGATGCGAGCATTCCGAAGGCCGGAACCACCGGCATGAACGGCAGCCGGAAGGTACGGGGCGCATTGGGCTTCTTGTAGCGGAAGATGATGACTGACAAGCACACCACCACAAACGCCGCGAGGATGCCGATATTGGTCAGGTCGGCGACGGCCTTGATGGGGAAGACGCCGGCGAGCAGCGCCGAGGCGATGCCTGCGATCCACGTGACGCGCTGCGGGGTGCCGTGCTTGTCGGTCCCCGCAAACCAGCCCGGGAGCAGGCCGTCACGGCTCATGGAGAACCAGACACGGGTGACGCCGAGCAGGAAGGTCAGCATCACGGTCAGGATGGACAGGACCGCGAATACGGAGATGATGGTGGCGATGACGGGCAATCCGACTCCGGTGAAGGCGGAGGCGAAACCGGCGGTGGGATTGATGTCCTTGTAGTTCTGCATGCCTGTAAGTACCAGGGTGGCCGCTACGTAGAGGAGCATGGCGATGACAAGCGAGAGGACGATTGCCTTGGGCATGTGCTTCTTGCCGTCCTTCGCTTCCTCCGCGGCTGTACTCATGGCGTCATAGCCGAACACTGCGAAGAAGACCGTTGCGGAGCCGGCCAGGACCGGCCCGAAGCCGCTGGGCATGAATGGGTTGTAGTTGTTGGTGTTGATGTAGAAAATGCCCAGACCGATGATGAACAGAATGAGCACCACTTTGATGGCCACCGCCACGAGTTCGAAGCGGCCAAACGCCTTGGTTCCGCGGCTCAGGATCCAGGTGACCAGCAGGCAGACCAGGATGGCCGGAAGATTGATGACCCCGCCCTTCCCCTCGTCCACGGTGGAGGTCATCCAGGTGGGCATGTGGATGCCTATTCCGGCGAGGAATGCGTCAAAGTAGCCGGAGATGCCGATCGCGACGACGGCAACGATTGCGATGTACTCCAGCAGCAGGTCCCAGCCGATGAACCATCCGATGACCTCGCCAAGGGCGACGTAGCCATAGGTGTAGGCGGATCCGGCGCGGGGGATCATCCCCGCGAATTCGGCGTAGGAGAGTGCCGCGGCCGCAGAGGCAAGGCCCGCAACCAGGAACGAGATCAGCACGGCCGGGCCGACACCCGGGGTATCCGCGCTTCCGTGCGCCACGAGCCCGGCCAAGGAGAAGATCCCGACGCCGATGATGCCGCCGACGCCGATGGCCGTCAGTTGCCAGAGGCCCAGGCTTTTGAAGAGCCCGCTGTGTTTGCTTTCCTCCTCGATGTCGTCAATGGGTTTCTTCCTCATGATCGAGCGGACGAGAGTTTGTTGATTCACCATGTGCTCCTGCGTGTGGGCGTGGACGAATTAGGCCTGAAGAAAAGTATGCGAGCTGAATCACATTGGATAAAGTGATTTTTGCTGAGTGGTATTGATCAGTTCTGCTGATCTTTCGGGTGGGCGACACAGGTAGGCGGGGCGTAGTGGGTGGCTGCGGGCACAAAAAAAGCAGCTCCGGCGGAGCTGCTTGAACGGTGTCACTGCATTTGACCAAGTGCAATTGCGATGGAGGAAATGGAGCGGACGACGAGATTCGAACTCGCGACATCCACCTTGGCAAGGTGGTGCTCTACCAGCTGAGCTACGTCCGCACATGATGGTCATCCGGCCGGGGCCGGACGTTCATCAACAAGCAAGTTGCCTTGCCTTGGTGGGCGATACTGGGATCGAACCAGTGACCTCTTCCGTGTCAGGGAAGCGCGCTACCGCTGCGCCAATCGCCCAAATGCAATCCGGCCTGGACCGGAAACCAAGGTTTTCACCGAGGTGGGTACGGGATTCGAACCCGTGTATACGGCTTTGCAGGCCGCTGCCTCGCCTCTCGGCCAACCCACCGTGTAAGCACGATTCCTGAGGCTCCAAGAAGTCAATGCCGTGACAGTGTCCTGCGAGCGGACGACGAGATTCGAACTCGCGACATCCACCTTGGCAAGGTGGTGCTCTACCAGCTGAGCTACGTCCGCATAGTCTTCTTCGGCGGCCTGCCCGCAGGGGGCATTCCGTCGCTTTCCGACGAGTAAAAACTCTATAGGAGGTTCCGGGAAACTCCAAATCGATCTGCCGGAATCGTGAGCAATGGGCGTAAGTTCCTTGAATTGGCGCGGAATTTGCGAGTTACACGCTTGTGATTCGTGGGCATTTTCCTGGTTGTTGCCTAGCCGGCCGGCCCGATACTTTCCGGATTTTTGAATTCCGGCCGGGGTCGGTTAGTCTTCTTGTGCACGGGCGATTGGCGCAGTGGTAGCGCGCTTCGTTCACACCGAAGAGGTCACTGGTTCGAACCCAGTATCGCCCACCAAAGAAACCGCAGGTCAGAGGCACTTTCCAGCCTCAATGACCTGCACCGTGCAAGATACGTGCATTAGGCACTGGCTGCGGTGGTTCAAAAGAACACCAACCTAGGAGTAACCCGTGAGCACTCCCCAGCGCCTCGAGGACTTCAAAACCAAGTTCGCCAGTACGTTGAACGGTCGGACTTGGCCGCGTGCCGCCCTAGTATCAGCTCATGGACGCACAAAGGCGGAAGCTGTTCCGGCGCATATTCTTCGACCTGAAATCGATCTGGCTTCACGGGCCACAACCAACCTCGCTGCAAATAGGCGAGATCAATCCCGAGGAATTCAACACCTGGTCGTCGGTTGCGCTTGCCTGGGGCTGGACGGCCAGAGTGGCTCGCTCATGTGAAGCGGCTATTCGCTTGTCAGACGACGGATTCGATGATGAGGCGACCCCGCTACTCCGTTCCGCCACTGAGCATGCGATGTGGTTGTGGTGGATCAGTAAAGACGGCGGCAAAGTGGTGGAGACCCTTCAACGGAAGCAAGCCACGAGCCTTCAAACCCTAATGAAAGCCCAGGAGATCGGCTGGACTCTGGATCCTCCAACTCTGGCCACTGTTGACGAAATCATCGCGCAGGCTTCGGAGCGGCACAAAGAACTTGACAACTTTGGCCGCGGCCTCGGGCATCTAGCAAAGAGGTACCCGGAAGATCTCGGAAACCTGTATCAGGGCTGGCTGATCGAAACGCAGGTTTCGCATCCCACCATCCAAAGCAGCAGAGGGTATTTTCAGGTGATTCCGGACAGTCACCCAGACGGACCCGGCTTCAGGCTGACGCGCAAGTCCACCTCGCAGCAGAACAACACTGCTGCCAAGGCGGTTATTGCGTTCCATGTTGCGCTGATCGCATTTTCTGCGGTGGCAGGGTTGGATGATTATTACTCGCCCAAGCTGAAGAGGATTGATGATCAGGTCGGTCAGTTATGACTATCAGCCCCACCTAGCGCCCGACGATCGACAAGACGGCACCGGCGAGCTGGGCCGTTGCTCCCAGGACCACAAGAGCCGCAACGCCCCGCTGATCCTTCAACAACTGGGGCAAGACCTGGGAGCGCTGTTGACCCGGAACTAGCATGCCGTCCTCAACGTACTTCGGGTTCTCTGGACTGAAGCCAACCAGCAACCAGACCGCTGCCGCAGCACTCACCGCACACCCCACCATTGCCAGCCACAAGCCAACCGATTCCACAAAATCCCCCGAATCCTTATTGCGTCCTGCTGAGCCGTCGTGGGGCAAGCATATGGGCAGTCAACTGGCACTAAGCGTCCGACAGGCCGAGCGCGGTTGTGCTCCCCAGTACCTGCTTCACCGTCGAGGCGTACCACTTCCCGCCCGCAGCAGTCGGTACAGCGCCGTCATTGAGACTCCGTGCGATTCCGGCCAGTGACGCACCGCTTTGGCGCTCTGAAACGATCCGCTGAACGGTTGCCGCGGGCAGCGAGCTTCGCCGCCCCATGTGCTTGCCCGTGGTGGCCTTGATCTTCGCCATGCCGTCTCGCGTGCGCTCCGCGATCTTCTTGCGCTCCATCTCCGCGAAGGTGCAAGTCACCTGGGCCATGGCCGCCCCGGTGATGGTGGAGGTATCAATCCCGAGGTCTAGGCAGATCAGTGCCCATCGCTGGCGGTTCGCCGTTTCCAACAATGCAGCGAAGTCCGCCACCGAACGGGAGAGCCGGTCAAGCTTGGACACTGCCAGGGCTTCAAAGGTTCCGGCCTTGAGGTCAGCGAGTGCTGCGGCGAGTACGGGCCGATTCTTCAAGCTCTTGGCAGACGCCGCCTCTTCCCGGTAGATCGTGAGATCCCAGCCGTTGCGCTTGGCTTCCGCTTCGAGTGCAGCTAGCTGTACCTCGGGGCCGATGTCTTGCTTGCTAGTGCTCACGCGCAAATATCCGACGACCTTGAGTGGCTGGGGCTGGCTGCTGTTCATGGTTCAAACATACATGAAGGGTTCCCATTGTGTATATGAGGAAACTGATCTAGTCTTCCAATGTCAGCAGATCACCGACAATCCTCAAGGGGGACAACATGAGCACCACAACACACAACGGCATCCCTGCCGGGTTCAGACCAGCCACAGCAGCAGACTTTACCGACCGCCCGGATGGCTGGGTTGGCCCCGGGATCCACGGCCCCAACCTTGTAAACGGGCGACCCGAGACTGCAGCAGTCCTAACGTGGGCTCCGGAGGGCGGCCTCACGTTCGTCCTGGATGAGGACGTTTACCCCGACGAGGATTCATACGCAGCGAAGGACGCGCTCGACCGACTGGAGGCAATGCTCGAATATGCCGCCTTGGCAGCCGAGGCTACCCCGCCCTCAGAACTGGTCCGCGCCTACCGGGCAAACGATGACAACCTCTACAATTTCGACGCTCCATGGACCGATACCCAAGACCTCATGCTGAACGATCGCGAGGAACCCACTCTGAACGCTTCCACGGTGATCGGCGGGGGCGTCCCCATCGGCGTTCATCTCACCATCTCGCTTGAAGACTTCGAGAACCTTGGCCTGGATGTCTGCGCGGAAGGCGAAAATCTAGAACTTACGGGAACGAGGGAAGAAATCGCCGCGGCGGCTGGCCTCTTCGCCGAGATGGGCGCCAAGCTAAAGGCATTCCTGAACGAGCGGCCGGCGTAGCAATGTCCATGACCACTGAGGCCTTCCGCAAGGCGGTGTACGTAATCATCGACGCCGACTTGACCGTCCCCGCAACGCGGGCCGCTGTCTTGGCGCTCATCCCGAAGGAATTCCACGCTACCCACCACAGCCGCTAGGGGTCGGTTCAAGCTTGCCTCGTCCTCCGGGTTGAATGGGGCCGGAATTCAACTCGCCGATTGGATGTATCAAAATGTTACGCCCTGGCATTCGGCATCTTTCCGGGTGAGTATTTCCGCACTGTCAGCACCGTGTTATCCGCGGCTTTTAGGGAGAAACACCCTCAAAGTGGTGCTTCAAGTACTGGTAAGTGGTAGCCGCACTGCGGTTCTTGTGAGCGCTAGTAATTGTGCTGGTCTTTTGTCCTTCTAGAGCGCGTATCTTCGTCCCTAGACATCAACAGAACCACCGAAAGAGCACTAATGACTTTCCCCGCCGAAGAGACTGCCCCTCGCACCTACAAAGTCGAAGAACTCGCCAAGATCCTGCAACTCCGGCCAGCAACAGTCCGCGCCAACGCCCGCTCAGGAGCATGGCCCTACCTCAAATTCGGGGAACGCACCATGCGCTTTACCGAGGCGCACCTAGCCACAATCCTTGCCACATCAGAAGTTGAACCACCAGCACCGCAGCCCATGCGTCGCAGGACCCGGAGGCCTTCTTTGTAAAACCTGCGCCTTAGACGCGCCTATTTCCGCGAGACAGGGATTAGCATTGCCGAAGGTCCGGCCTGGACCGACTCGCCAAATTGGGGAAAGGCAACAAATGAGTGATCCTGCAGGCTGGTACCGAGACCCGTCTAACCCGAACCAAGCGCGATACTGGGACGGCAAAGAATGGACGGGCCAAACGCATCCATTTGATCCACAAGGCGTCGGCAAGCCTTCCCAGAGCCGACCCGCCCCGCCAATGGCGCCCCAAGCAGCGAAGACGCCGGAGAAGTCAAAAGCGACCCCCAAGCAGACTGCCATAGGCTGCGGCGTATTTCTGGTGCTTGCGCTGATTTTTGGCGGTGTTATGTCCAGTTGCATGGCGAACGCTGGCAAGCAAGACACCACAAACCTTGGCGATGGTGGGCATGCAAGGGTCGCATGCCGCGGAATGGTCCAAGACAAACTGAAGGCACCCTCGACGTCCGACTTCAGCAACGAGAGTGTCTCCGGTTCGGGGACTAGCTGGACGGTCGGCGGGTCGGTCGACGCTCAGAATAGTTTCGGGGCCAAGATCCGCTCGAGCTACACGTGCTCTATCACTTACAGTCCGTCTGATCATCAGTGGAGTGGACCCGTCACCGTCGGCTAGACGTGGAACTTGCGCAGCAACTGGACCGAGTCCGCGTCTAACGCACTCTCGGGTCGATCTTCCGTCGTCGCACCCTGGATGCTTCCACCCAGACCTCTTTGCGGCCCTCGTAATAATCCATCGGCCAGGGCATTGACACCAGCACGTGCGCCTTCGTCCACCCGTAAGCAAAGGCCGGCACCTCATGACTTTCACTGTTGTCGTAATCCAGCATCACGAACACGGGCAGCGGCTCCTTGGGCCTCGTCGCGGCTTCAACGGCAGCCGGATCCACAGGCGGCACGACGGGAGTTACCTTGCGCGATTGGGGCGGACCCCAGAACTTCTTTTCCTCCACAGCCCGAGTCTGCCACCGAGGGCAGACAATCGGGGGTCACGTCCGGCAATGACGTTGGCCTCGCGGAAAGGTAGCCCCCACGGGGTGAGGAAATGGGGAACTTGTGGACGTTGGCTAGCTTGTACACCCCCTTAGGCGCCCGGGATAGTCTTGCGCACAAGTGTCCGGGCGAGAAACATTGGCCGGACGATCAAAGACTGAGCCGAGAGCTGAGATCGGGGGCGAACTTGGACGGACAGCAGTGGATCTGGGTGGCGGCGGTGCTGGTAAGCGCGGCGACGCTAGCCTTTGTTATGGCCTTTGGGCGCCGGTGAACAGTGAAGGGTCGCCCGCACGGCGTGGGTGACCCTTCAGGCTGTTCTAGCGTGCACTTAGGCGGGGACATCGAACGGCTGGCCTTCTGGCTTGGACGGCAGGACGAGTTTCCGCTGACGTGAAGGCGGCCCGAAATAGATTCCGGACCGCCTTCTAGCTCTCGGTTCTACGGGGCAAAGGCCCATCCGAGGTACCCCGGAGGCCAGGTGATGTTTTTGACGCTAATGGGCTGCCCAGGTTCCAAGGTAGTGATGACCTGGCCGTTTCCGATGGAAACAGCCACGTGCCCGTTTCCTGCGTCCCATCGCGGAGAGGAGTAGTACACGAGCGCGCCGGCCGGTGCGTTCTTGTCAGTGTGGATCCGGCCCCGAGTTGCCTGCCATCTGTAGTTGGAGATGGCGTTAGGGAACGTGAAACTGTTACCGAAAGCTCTTGCTGCGAATACCTCGCACAGGCCCCCGAGACTCTTGTTGCCGATCATGGAGTGCGCGTAGGCGACAGCCTTTGCCTCACGGCTACCGCCCGAGGGTGAGGGCGCGGGTGCGGGTGCGGGCTGGTCGCAAGGAGGGACGATTGGATTGGCTGATCCGGTGATGACAAATGCATCTGCGGCATAGCCGATCCGGCCGCCGCCAAGGTCGACCCTGTCCCAGATGTTGCTTGCCCCCCACGGTCCTTGAACATTCGCTCCGCGCACGTAGCAGAGGAGGTTAACGGAACCGCCCTTCGGGATCGTGCCCACAACTGATGCTGATACCTGTGGTGACGACCGCACGTTGAGCGAGTAGCTTTTTCCGAGCCTTCCTGTGGCAGCGTCCGCCGGTGCGGCGAAGACCGCGCCGCCGGCGGCCAAGGCGACTGTTACGGCGCCGGCCGCCAACACACGTTTGAATCGTGTTTTAGTAAACATAGTGCCCCCATGATCTGCGTGGTCCCCAGCGAACGACGCAGTTCAGAGCTTGGCACGCGGAAAGCATCACCGGAAGTGTTGAAGAACAATCTTGACGGAAAATTAAAGATGCCTAATGGCGCTCAGCGACGCAGAGTCGGGCGTTATCGACGCAGTATCTCGATCTTTTCCGAACAAGCAGTCGATGGCGACGGATATCCATCGACGTATATGGCAGCGAGAGCAAACCTTCGGGAGCCCGTTGTCTTGGTTGGGATGGCACCGTGTCTGTCGGGGCGACATTGTAGGAAGGCTGAAGTTCATCGACGTAAGACTCGTGCACATCGAAGGCAGCCATGAGGTCGGCAGCCGATTTCGAAACAACGTAGCGTCCGCACATGCGACCATTGTGCCCCGTAGCGACGGCAATGGTCCCCATGTGGCGACGGCCGGGCAGGCGCGGCCTCCCCGCCATGAATCTGCCCTAGGTGCGGGCTTTCTATTGCCCGTCGCCAAGCCCGCACGTAGCATCATTTCGGTTGGATGCGCCGTCACCGTGCGGCCGCCTTCCTAGGAATTATCCGAGGCAATTCAGGAGGATCGATGGGGGCAACGCTGCCTTTCAAATGCCCAGTTGAAGGATGCGACTACACGACCAGCTTCAGGCTCGGGATGGGCGAGGAAGAAGACGGCGCGGCCCACGCGGAGCGGTTCGCTCTGCTCCGGAAGGAACATCCGAAGCTCCCAGCGGCAACGGCTCCCGCCATCACTGTCGGAGAGGCTTTCCCGCTGGGAGCTTCGGATGTCGGCGACTGCCCATCCATGCATGTCGACAGTCTTGGATTCTCCGCTGCCTGCGTCCTAGATCGTGAGCACCGTGGCCAGCATGTTGCAAGCGACGGCCGCAACGTAGTCGAGGTCTGGGATTAGTCTCATGTCAGGCGCTCGGGAGATTACGTGGGTATGCAGCGCGTGCGGCAAGGAGGTCGCCGATGGGTCGGGTTACCTCACTGTGGACAATTCGGCGGTAAACCGAGCGGAGTTAGCTCAGAAGGAGTGGGAAAAACAACGCCCACCAGGCGCCTTCGGTGAACGCGTAATCAGCTTTGGGGAACTGATGCAGCAACCAGAGGATGTCCCGTGGCAGGTCTATCACTCAGCCTGTGATCCCACTCCCGATAGCGGCAGCTATACCGTTGACGTATCTCGCGCGAGGACACCTCTTCAACTCCTTTCATGGACTCTCCATTTCATGGACACGAAGAATTGGATCAAGCACACAAACTGGACGGAATTCGTTTCAAAAGTTTCGGGTGCGGACGTTTCTCTAGCCTAGGTGCCGCGAGTCCAGCGTCCGAGGCGATTTCAAGAGAATCTCACGGCCAAGAAAAAATTGCCTTGCCTCGTGGTTTGTAACGCGAGGCAAGGCAATTTTTGTGTTCCAAATTGTCAGCCCGTCGCCGCTGACGGTGGCTTGTGGCGCGGTGTTCCCGCCTTGTATCCAGCGAGCAGCACCTCGATATCGTGCCGCAAGCGGGCATCCGTATCACTAGAGCTGTCAGCGGGGAGTGCTTCGAGCAGCGCTTCGAGCTGGGTCATGACCTCGGCCACGTTCGCCTTGGTCAGCGGTGCCATCGCTGCCTGAATTTGCTGCATGGCACTCATTGTCCTCCATGGTCCCTTGCGGGGAAAAGGATCCCGTGAGATGCCAGCCACTTCTCCTGCGCGTCCAGCACATTCTCAAAGAACGTGGCGATGTCGGGGGTAACGCCCTCTGGTGTCGCTTTGATCAGGTCAAACTGTTTCTGAAGCTGCCCGATCAGTTCGTAGTGGTCGGCTAACGCCGCCTTCTGCGCGGCCGTTTGCTCGTCGGCTGGCGTTGCTTCATTCATTTCTTGATTGCTCATTGGGTTGAGGTTCCTTCATTGGTTGGTTGGCCTCCGGGCGTGTGCGACCGGTGGTCAGGTAAGTATGTCTTTGTAAATTCATTGGACAAAGTGGTTTTAATTTGGGGCGTCGATGGATACGCTGTGGTTATGGAGACGAAAACGGCCTTGGCCGCTTTGGGCGGCGGTGCTGCAGTCCTGCTCGTTGGCGGCCTGACCTTCGGCTTGGTCGCTACAGCGAACGCGGACACGACAACCAGCCCGGCAGTGGCCACCGCGACGCCTACGAACATTGTGACCCCGGCAGCCACGGTCACCACAGCGCCCTCTCCGGACCCTGCTGCACCGACGCCAGCGCCCGGAACTGTAACGGTCTCGGTCGCTCCCGCCGCGCCAGTTGATGCCCCAGTTGCCCCAGCGCCGGCCGAGCCTGTCGTTCCCATTCAGACACCCGCGCCGGTAGTAGTTGCCCCCGCGCCGATCAGCGAGCCCATACCGCCCGCGCCGAGGGATGTAGGGACGGGTCCGGTCATCGTCGTCACGCCCCCGCCAAGCCTGGCTGCGGGAACGACAAGCACTAACCTCGTCAAGCCGGGACCCCCACCGGCTCCTGGGCGCTAGGCTGTAGATGGCGGCGCCGTGTGCGCCGCCATTCTTGTGTCCGACGAGGGGTCTGCGGGGGATGGTGGTGGCGTGGTGTCTTTCACGGAGACAACTTCGAAGTCGATCGGCTCGGCTGGATTCGTTGATTGGCGCACGGCCTTGACCAGCCAATCCACTTCCTGCCCGGCAGCCCCGTAGACCGTGAAGCTGCCCGCACTGATCCGGCCTGCCGAGACGGGAACCGTAGCCCGACCGATGGCCGTCACTTGAACGCTCCGGTTGTCCGGGTAAGTGAGGGCCTCGAAGTAGTCCGGCAGGGTAACGACGGCCTGGCCGTTGGCGTCCAGGGTGATGGTGCCCCAGTATTCGACGCCGTTGTGCGGGGACTCGGTTGAAGCGTGTTTGAGCATGTACCCCGGCCTCGTCGGGTGGTCCATGACAAAGTTCTTCGTGCCGGAAACCGTCAGCCCGCCGATGACCAGCACGGGGCCAGCGGCCGCTGTCGTGTAGACCCCCGCGGTCCCAGCCCAGTTGCCGAGGTAGAACGTTCCGTTGTTGGCGACGTTCAGGTACGCGGCGCCCGCACCCGTGGTGTCATAGGCCTTCGCCCAAGCGCCGCTGTCCTTGGCTGACAGTATGGCGCTCGAGGACGCGTTCGTTGTGGTCTGCGGCCCCTGCAAAATCAGCTCGTTGTACGACTGGAAGAGCATGCCAGGGTAGGACTGGACGCCGCCCCCATCAGTCGTCGAGAACTCGATAAGGGGGACCGTGGATCCGATGTCCGCGCCGCCACTGATCGAGACCTGCCCTACTTGCCCGATCGCGAAGAGTGTCCCCGTGTTTGTGTCGAGGTGGATGACCTCCGTCCCTGCCGGGTTGAACAGGTGGAGACCGTTGATATCTGTCGACAGGCCCTTTCCGCCGTCCTGTCCTGTCGACGCGTGCCGCAGGATCGGCTGAGTTGATAGGTCGCGGATGTTGCGTTCGATCTGGTCGAGGCGTTGGGGCAAATCCATGCCCATGCCGAGGATCGCGTTCACCATGCGGTGGATTCCTTAAAAGTAGTCAGAGTAGGTACGAAAAAGGCCCCCACGTGATGGTGGGGGCCTTATGGGTGAAACTATTTTGAGTTAGGGCACTAGGCCGTTGTTGTGGACACGGCGTTTGAGATGGGAGGTCCCTTTAGACTGCCCTGCCGCATGCTGTCGAACCTATACTGCGGGATCGGGTACCCGGCGTATGTCATCCATATCCTCGAGTACTTCCTGGATGGAAATTCCCTCAGAGCCTTTCGTCACATGAGCGGCCCAAAACATTGCGGCACCTACCACGAGTCCGGCGAGACCGAGGGCAAAGATCGCCGGCCAAACCCATGCGAAGTCCGGTCGCTGCGGGTCAGGCAAGACGCGATAAGCAGGTTCCCAAGAGATGCCACCGAAAGCCGCAGAGACCACGACGCCAACGCATGCCCATCCAACCGCAGCGAATTCCCGCCGCTGCTTCTGTATCGAGTCTATTCGTCGTCGAATCCTTGCCCAGTCCTTTTCGCGAACCACGAAGGTGGCCTCCTTTTGCATCTCAAGGGTGAATTTTTGCTCGTAAGAAATCGACAGGCCCGGCTCACTCATGTGCACTGTCCACATATTCTGACTGGACGACCACACCGGAGAGAACTGCATTGAATAGGTGGATGTAGCCGCAGTTGGTACAGATCACCTGCACTGCTGGGTATGTTCCCGATGTGCCGATGACCAGATTCCCGCCTTGGTATGGGCGCAGCTCTATGACGCCTTCAACGGACCAGTTCTGGGTCATGCAAATCGGGCATGCCTTAGCTCCTGTCCACTTGGAGTGGGACTGCCCCCGGTTTTGTTGACTCCTTGACCTAGCGAGCTGGTGCTCGTGGAAGGATGTTGACCATGCCGACGG
>NZ_JBYSXB010000066.1:0-13910 GCF_058781765.1 Arthrobacter sp. FW306-1B-G06A
GCGTCGCGGGGCGGGAGGACCATGGCATCCATGACGTTGACAACGCGGACCACGAGTCCGGGCAGATGTTCTTGCAGCAACCAGGCTGCGGCCAGCGTCTCCTGGGTGGGGATGTCCCCTGCACAGGCCAGGACGACGTCGGGCACAGCCCGGGCGCCGTCGGGCTCGCCGCCGAAGGGCTGCTCGTTCCCGGCCCAAGACCAGATGGACGCTCCTGCCTCGGCGTGGCGCCTCGCCTCCTCCAGGGTGAGGTACTGCGGGTGCGGTTGTTTGTCTACGACCACCAGATTGACGTAGTCCTTGCTGCGAAGGATGTGGTCGGCAGTGACGAGGAGGGTATTTGCGTCCGGTGGCAGGTAGACGCGGGTGACGGTGCCCGACAGGGACAGCACCGTATCGATCAGTCCGGGCCCTTGGTGGCTGAATCCGTTGTGGTCGTTGCGCCAGCAGGTGGAGGTCAGGAGTATGTTCAGGCTCGGCACGGGGGCACGCCATTCAAGTTCCCTCGCATGCTGGAGCCATTTGGCGTGTTGGACGGTCATCGACGCGCTGACCATCGCGAAGGCCTCATAGCTGGCGAACAGTCCATGGCGGCCCGTGAGGAGGTATCCCTCCAGCCAACCCTGGCACAGGTGTTCGGACAGGACTTCCATGACCCTGCCTCCCGGCGAGACGTGGTCTTCCGTCGCGGCATGGTCGCCGGCTCGCGCCGGTTCCAGGAGGCAACGGTCGGTGGCCTCGAAGACAGCCCCGAGCCGGTTGCTGTTGGTTTCGTCCGGGCAGAAGAGCCGGAACCGCGGATCCGGGGCCGTAGCGATGTAGACATCCCGGAGCAGCTCCCCGAGCGGCCGGGTGGTTTCGTGGACGACCGACCCCCGCGGGGCCGCCGGTACCGCGTACTGTTCCAGCCCGGGGATCTCAAGGACAGTCCCGGTCCCGCCCCGGCCCGCACGGGCTGCGCCCATGCGAAGACTGCCCTCCGGAGCAAGCGCGGCCAGTTCGGAGACGAGCCGGCCCGCGTCGTCGAAGAGAGTTTCCGGCTGGTAGGAGCGCATCCAGGCCTCAAGCTGCGACAGGTGTTCGGGATTCTCGCGAACGTTTGCCAAGGGCACTTGGTGGGAGCGAAAGGTTCCTTCGACGGGAAGCCCGTCCACCATGGCTGGCCCGGTCCACCCTTTTGGCGTCCGCAGGATGATGGCAGGCCATCGCGCGGGGCCGTGCACGCCCTGGCTACGCGCTGTGGATTGCAGTTCGCGGATGCGCCCATAAGACTCGTCCATCGCGGAGGCCAATGCGCGGTGGACAAGCACCGGGCCCTCGCCGGAGACGGTCACCGGATCCCAGCCATGGGCACTGAGCAGCGCTTCGACGTCCTCGTCGGATTTGCGGCCCAGGACGGTCGGTCCCGAGATCTTGTATCCATTGAGATGGAGTATCGGTAGGACGGCGCCGTCCCGGGCCGGATTGAGGAAGGATGGCGCCTTCCATGAAGCCTCCAACGGGCCGGTCTCGGCTTCGCCATCGCCGATGACGCAAGCGACAATCAGTCCGGGGTTGTCCATGGCCGCGCCCGTGGCGTGCATCAAGGAGTAGCCAAGCTCGCCCCCTTCGTGGATGGATCCGGGAGTGGCCGGACCGACATGGCTCGCGATCCCGCCCGGCGTCGAAAATTGCCGGACAAGGCGCCGGAGTCCCTGGAGGTCCATCCCCACTTTGGGATAGATCTCCGAGTAGGTGCCCTCAAGATAGACGTTGGCGACGACGGCGGGACCGCCGTGGCCTGGACCAGCGACGAACAAGACTTCCGCTGAGGTTCGCCTGATCAGGCGGTTCAAATGGGCATAGATCAACGACAGCCCGGGGCTGGTTCCCCAGTGGCCAAGGAGCCGGGGCTTGATGTGGCGCGGGAGCAAGGGCTCTCTCAGTAGAGGGTTTTCCTGAAGGTAGATCTGGGCCACCGTGAGGTAATTGGCCGCAGACCAGTACCGGTTCAATTGCTCGAAGTCTTCGGCCGACTCGCCGGTGACGGGGGTTCCGGTTTCCATGGGCTTGCCTCTTCCGGGTTCGACGGCGTGGAATGCACGCGTTTCTGGCGTCTGGACTGTTCTGGTCTTCACGGTGTCAGATGCGCGACCGGGGCGGTTAGGGCCATAGGGCCCTAGGCCGCGCCGCTGCGAGACTGCTATCACAATTCCACGTAGCCACTTCCAACCGCTCGACACAACCCAACCCACGGCACTCGTCCTCCCTCCCCAAGCCGTACCCTTATCCCAAGGGCGACTCCCTCAGGCAACGCATTCGAACGGATACGGCATGTCAGATCTCAACGTCAAGGAGCGGCACCGCATGCAGCTGCCGATCAACGAGGCCGCATGCCTTCCTCCGGACCAAGTGCTCGAACATCTGGGCTCCAGCCCAGCCGGCCTGACAAACAAAGAAGCCGCGGAACGCCTCGCAGAACTCGGCCCGAACGCCGTCCGGACGCACCGGGCCAACGGTTGGGCGGTATTGGGCCGGCAGTTCGCCAGCCCCATCCTCATCCTGCTGATCATTACGGCAGGGCTTTCCCTTTTCCTGGGCGATGCCACGAATTCGATCGTGATCGGCGTGATCCTCCTGGTCAGCGTGGGTTTGGGCTTCACCAATGAATTCCGCGCCGAACGGGCCTCCGAAGCCTTGCATTCCCGGGTAACCCACCGCGCCGTCGTGCTGCGCGACGGAACCACGCAGGAGGTGGACGTCACCGCTCTGGTGCCGGGCGACGTCGTACACCTGAGCCTGGGCGCCATCATCCCCGCCGACATCCGCCTCCTGAGCACCAAGAACCTCCTCTGCGACGAAAGCATCCTGACGGGGGAGTCCCTGCCAGCCGGCAAAGATCACGCCCCCGTGGCACCCGGATCGTCCCTGGGGGACCTCGCATCCTGCGTCTTCATGGGAACCGTCATCCAGTCCGGCGGCTGCACGGGCGTCGTCGTAGCCACGGGCGGCCGCGCCGAATTCGGCCGTATCGCGCTGGGCCTGGGAGAACGGCAACCCCAGACCGAGTTCCAGCTCGGGCTGAAGAGGTTCTCGTTCCTGCTTTTGCAGGTGGCTATCGGGCTCACCACGCTGATCTTCATCGCGAACCTGCTCCTGCAGCGCCCGCTGATCGAGTCTCTGCTGTTCTCCCTGGCAATCGCCGTCGGCATCACTCCGCAGCTGCTGCCCGCCGTCGTGAGCACCAGCCTCGCTACCGGCACCCGCCAGCTGGCCCGGCGGAAGGTCCTGGTCAAACGGCTGGTTTGCATCGAGGACCTGGGCGACATGGACATCCTGGTTACCGACAAGACGGGCACCCTCACCGAGGGGCGCATCAGCTTCATCGGCGCGCTGCCCGCCTCCCCGGACGTCTCCGACGCCGAACTCCTCACCTTGGGTCTGCTGGCCACCGAAACCGACTACTCCGAGGCCAAGCAATCCACGGCCGGGCAGAATCCGCTGGATGCCGCATTATGGGAAAGCTCAGGTGCGGCACCGTTTGATCCCACCCGCTTTGAGCGCCTCGACCTGATCGACTTCGACCACCAGCGCCGCCGGACCAGCGTTCTGGTGCGGGAAGCCGGCGGCCCCGCACGCCTGGTCACCAAGGGTGCCCCCGAGGACGTGCTCGCTCTCTGCGGGCCGACTTCGCCCAACGTGCAGGCCATGCTGGACGAACAGTTCGACGCCGGATCGCGCGTCGTCGCGGTGGCTACCCGTCCAGCCACGGGGATGAGTAACATCACGCCTGCTGATGAAGGGGACCTCGTCCTGGCAGGCTTCCTCGTCTTCCTCGACCGGCCCAAGGCAAACGCGGGAGCGTCCCTGGAACAATTGGCCACGCTGGGTATCTCCGTCAAGATCGCCACCGGGGACAACGCCAAAGTCGCCGAAAAAGTATGCTCCGAACTCGGCGTGATTTCGGGCGGAACCCTGACCGGCGCCGACGTGGACGTATTGTCAGACACCGAGCTGGCCGCGGCCGCCCGGGAAGCCACCATCTTTGCCCGCGTCTCGCCCGAGCAGAAGGCGCGGATCATCACCCTGCTGCGCCAAAGCGGCGGAGCGGTGGGCTTCATGGGCGACGGTGTGAATGACGCCCTGGCCCTTCACAAAGCCGACATCGGGATCTCCGTGGACAGCGCCACCGACGTCGCCAAGGACGCCGCCGACATAGTGCTTTTGGAAAAGGACCTGGGAGTCCTGGCCGAGGGCGTGATGGAGGGCCGGAGGATCTTCGCGAACACCATCAAATACGTGCTGATGGGTACGTCCAGCAACTTCGGAAACATGTTCAGCGCCGCCACGGCGTCGGTGGTACTGAGCTTCCTCCCCATGCTGCCGGGGCAGATCCTGCTCAACAACCTGCTCTACGACAGCGGCCAATTGGCCATCCCGGGCGACCGCGTGGACAAGGAACAGCTGTTGGCACCATCGCATTGGAACATCGCGTTCATACGGCGCTTCATGTTCCTCTTCGGGCCGATCAGTTCACTCTTCGACTTTGCGACCTTCGCGCTCATGCTGTTCGTCTTTAACGCGGTCCCGGGGGAGTTCCGGGCAGGCTGGTTCATCGAATCCATCGCCACGCAGACCCTCATCATTTTCGCCATCCGGACCCGGCGGGTCCCGTTCCTGCGAAGCCGCCCTTCGGCTGGTCTGTTGACTGCATCCTTGGGAGTGGTGGCCGCGGGGATCTTCCTGCCGTTGTCACCACTGGCGGGCCTGCTGGGCTTCGATCCATTGCCGGCGCCGTTCTTCCTGTCGCTACTGGGAATGATCGTCGTCTACATGGTCCTGGTGGAAGTCGCCAAGCAATGGTTCTTCGCCCGGGCCGCGCAGCAGCTGCCGGAGCTTCCGACGCCGGTGCGCCGTCGGCCGGATACCCACCACATCTCGCGCCGCGCCGCCCGCTTCAGCGCTCCCGTTGCCGGGATTGCGCCAGGGCGTCCATCAGTCACTCTTCGTTGAGGCATCGAATCGCCGATTCGTCCGAAAGCACGACGGCGGCCGTCGCCTCGGCGATGGCGCGTTCCTCGTCGCTCGGGACCACCAGGACCGGAAAAGCCGATGCGTCGGTGCTGATGACGCGGACGCCGGTCTCGGCGGAGCGGTTCCTGGCTTCGTCGACAAAGAGGCCGAGGGGCCCTAGCCGCGACACAACCTGGGACCTGAACCGGCTGGAATGTTCGCCAATGCCCCCGGTAAGGATCAGGGCAGCAGCCCCGCCGACCACCATGTTGTAAGCGGCGATGTACTTGGCCAGCCGGTAGGCGGCCATGTCCGAAGCGAGGATCGCACGGGTGTCACCCTGCCGTGCGGCGTCCTGGATTGCGCGCATGTCAGCCGATCCGGCCAGGCCCAGAAGGCCCGCCCGATGGTTGAGGAGCTCGTCGATTTCATCCGGTCCGAGGCCGCGGCGCTGCAGCAAGGTGACAATGGACGGATCCAGATCGCCGGAACGGGTGCCCATGACCAACCCCTCCAGGGGGGTCATGCCCATGGACGTGTCGACGCTGCGGCCCTCCCGTACGGCGGTAACCGAGGCGCCATTGCCAAGGTGCGCCACCACCGCATTCAAGGCGCCCGGCGGGACACCGAGGTACGTCCCCGTATGGCGGCAAGCCATCTCGACGGAGATCCCGTGGAAACCGTAACGCTTGATCCCGTATTTCGTATGCAGCTCGTCCGGAACGGCGTAGCGGGAGGCATGGTCGGGAATCGTGCGGTGGAAGGCCGTGTCGAATACGGCCACCTGGGGCGTGCGCGGCCAACGGGCGGCCGCGGCACGCATGCACGTCGCGCTGGCCGCGTTGTGGAGCGGCGCAAACTCGACAAGTTCCTGGATGTCATCCATGACGGTCTGGGTAACACGGACCGGAGAACTGAAGCGATCCCCGCCGTGGACCACCCTGTGTCCGATGGCGTCAGGGCGTTCCCCGCCCGTAATGTCCCGAATGGCGGCATCGACCACGTCGAACACGTTTCCAAGGAAGACGGGATCCAGCGTGCCCTCTTGCGGGCTGTTGATGGCCCGTTCCAGCAGGATACCGGGACTCGGGTCAGATGGTCCGAGGCGCCGTAGCTGGTACTTCAAGGATGAGGAACCTGGATTCAATACGAGGATCAGCACTCTGACGTCCTTTCAGGAAGACCACGCGGCACCCGACCATGGAACGCGATACCCCTCGAGGAACATAACCCGGAAATTGCGCTCGCGGGGAGGGTCTTACGGCCCTTGCAGGTCAACGACGCAGCCGACGAAACTGGGGGGAGATTGCTGCTGGTTCCGGGAAGGCACGTGGGCTCGTGAAGACAAAGATCCTCGTTGGTGTCGATGGGTCCGTGGTCGGTAGTGCTGCCGCGGACTGGGCTGCCGAACGGGCCCGTGATCTTGGTCTTCAGCTCAACCTGGTCCATGCCGTTCCTGAGCCATGGGCGTTCCCGGAGAAGGCCCTCCACGATGGGGCGACTGCAGAAGCAAAGGACCTGCTGAAAGGCGAGTCAGCGCGGGTCGCCGCACGGTTTCCCTCCCTGGAGGTAGTGACGACACTGAGTTCCGGAGAGCCCGCCGAAACCATGCGCAAGCTTTCTGCGGATGCGGAAATGGTCGTCGTGGGAACCGATAGACGCCCCGGCAACCACGGCGAAGGATTCGGTTCGGTCAGCTTTCAGATCGCGGTCATCAGCCATTGCGCCGTCGCGATTGTGCCAGCCCCCTCAACGCGCGAGTCATCCGGCGTAGTAGTTGGTGTCGATGGTTCCCGGGACTCCGAACTCGCCGTCGAGTGTGCAGCTGACGAGGCGCAGCGAATGGGGCAGGAACTCGTGATCGTCCATGCCGGTAGCGGCCGCGCTCCTGCACCGTCCGGGAGATCAGTGCGCGGGACCGGGCCTGCAGAACCTGGACTCGATGGGCACGCGCTGTTGTCCAAATCGGTCCACGGCCTGGAGGGGCGGCACCCGGGTTTGGCCATACTCAAGATCCTGGACTTTGAGCGTGCGCCGGCCGAAGCGCTCCTGGATGCCAGTACCCGTGCACGGCTGCTGGTCATGGGCTGCAAAGGAAGAGGCGGTGCCCGCGTGCTCGTCGGCTCTGTGGCTCAGCATGTGCTGCTCAACGTCCAGTGCCCGACGCTGATAACCCGCCCGGTTGTGCAAACATAGCCGCCGGGCGGAAGCAACCGGCCTTGGTTGCTCCACCCTGTCGGGCGGGCGGCCGGCAGGCTAGGGCCGAAAGTCGCGGTCCAATTTTCGGAGCCGGTCAAGGGGGACACGCCCTGGCGAATCGACCCCCGGTTTTCGGCTGTGCCCCAAGGCCCGGAGGGCATTCAAGATGGTCGCGAGATCTACCAACTCCTGCAGGAGAGCCCCGGCAACCGCCGGGACGAAGCCGTATGCTGCCGCGGCCATCAACCCCACGCTAAGGAGAATGCCTGTCCAGATGCTGGTGCGGGCGATGTGGATGGTGTGCCGGCCGATGTCAACGGCAGCGGCCACCTTGGATAGGTCATCGAGCATGATGACGACGTCGGCCGATTCGCTGGCCGCGGTTGCTCCCCGGGCACCCATTGCTACACCGACGTCGGACGCGGCGAGGACAGGTGCGTCGTTGACTCCATCACCGACCATCAGGACCGGTCGGTCGTTCAATTCGGCGACGGCGGCCACCTTGTCGGCAGGCAGGCAATCGGCCAGGACCCGGGTTATCCCGGCTTCGGCCGCAATATGTGAGGCAGTGGAACGGGTGTCGCCAGTCAGGAGCATGGTTTCCCGCACCCCGAGGCGTCGCAGCTGGGCCAGGGTGGCCACCGCGTTTTCCCGCAAAGGGTCGCTCATGATCAGCGTTCCAGCGAAGTGCCCGTCCACGCCGACGGCGATCCCAAGTTGTCCGCTGGCCACGTCTGCCTTCTCGAAGCCGCTTGTAGCTGGGCCGACGAAGGCAGCTTTGCCCACCTTTACAGTCTGGCTTCCGCAGACTGCCGTGACCCCCTGGGTCGCGTGCTCGTTGGCGCTGGTGACGGGCAACAGATGGAGGCCGCGGGTCCGTGCTGCATCAATCACGGAGGCTGCCAGCACATGCGAGGACGACTGTTCAGCGGACGCTGCGAGTTGCAGTATCCGATCGGCTGACATGCCTGGCGCGGCGGTCGCGGAAACCTGTATGGCGTGCAGCGCGGGGCGGCCGTGCGTCAGTGTCCCGGTCTTGTCGAAGACCGCCGTCCTGACGCGGGCGAGCTGTTCGAGTGTGCCGGCATTCTTGATGATGATTCCCGAGTGGGCTGCCCGGCTGGTGCCGGCAAGGAACGCCACAGGTGCTGCGATCAACAAAGGACACGGTGTCGCAACGACGAGCACCTGGGCAAACCGTTCCGGATCGTGACTGAAGTACCATGCGATTCCTGCCAGCAGGAAGGCGAATATCGTGAAGGGAACGGCGTATCGGTCCGCAAGCCTGACGGTGGGGGCGCGGCTCGCCGCGGCTTCTTGGACCAGGGCCACGATCCGGCTGTACTGGGAGTCTGCAGCGGTGGCACTTGCAACAACGCGAACGGCTTCGTCGCCGTTAACCGATCCACTCATGACGGGGTCGCCCTTGCCGTGCTCGACCGGCAGGCTTTCGCCAGTCAAGGAGGATTCATCGAAAGTCCCGGCAGAGGAGAGCAAGAGACCGTCTACGGGGACGATTTCGGAGGGTTTGACCAACAGTGTGTCTCCGGAGCGGATGCTCCCCACGGGAACCTCTTCCACCGGGTTGCCTGGGGTCTCGCGGTGCGCGGTCCGCGGAGCCCGCTCAAGGAGGGCTTTCAGTTCGTGCGTAGCCCTTCCGTGGGCAAATTCCTCCAGGGCGTCTCCTCCCGTGAGCATGAGGACGATGATGAGGGAGGCAAGGTATTCTCCGACCACGAGGGTGCTGGCGATGGCCGTCACCGCCAACAGGTCGATGCCCCACCGTCCCCGGAAGAGATCCCTGATCATGGACACGGCGCGGTACGCGGCCACGGTTAGCGCATAGATAGTCGCTGTTGCCTGTGCCGCTGGCATTTGACCGAGGCCCCACAGTGCCCCGACGCACACTCCTACGAGGAGTGTGGCCGCGACGAGCGGAAAGCGCAGAATTGTGGCCATGGGAGCCGCCGCTCTTGGGTGCCGATTCGGGGAAGGAGCTTCAGCAACGGTTGCCTAGTGGTGGGATTCCCGGCTGAGGATGACCTTCAGGGCGTGTGTTTCAGCCGCCCTTGAGAAAGTGTCGTAAGCATCGATGATCTGTCCCAGGGTGAAGTGGTGCGTCGCGAATTTCTCGGCGGGGATCTTGTGCTGGGCCACCAGGCGGAGGAGCATCGGCGTCGTGTTGGTGTTGACGAGGCCCATGCTGATGTTGATGTTGCGGATCCAGAGGTCCTGGAGGCGCAGTTCAACGGACTTTCCGTGCACGCCGATGTTGGCCACATTCCCGCCGGGGCGCACGAGCCGCAAGGCCATATCGAAGGTGTCCGGGATCCCGACTGCTTCGATGGCGACATCCACTCCTGCGCCGTCGGTGTAGGACATGACGTCGCTGATCCAAGCAGGACCGGAGGGGTTCACGACCCCCGTTGCGCCGAACTCCCGGGCCCGGAGAAGGCGCCCTTCGTCCGGGTCTATGGCGATGATGGTGGCGGCGCCGTGGAGGCCTGATGTGGCTATCGCGGCGAGGCCGATGGGGCCCGCTCCGACGACGGCGACGACGTCGCCTGGCTTGATGCGACCGGCTTGGACTCCGATTTCGAACGCCGTGGGCAGGATGTCGGAGAGCATGACGGCTTGGTCATCGGTGACCCCGTGGGGCAGTTTGTAGAGCGAGTTGTCCGCGTAGGGGACACGCACGTACTCGGCTTGGGTGCCGTCAATGAGATGGCCGAAGATCCAACCGGTTCCTGCTTGGCCCTCCTCGCCGGAGCAGTGCGAGTAGAGGCCCTTCTTGCAGTTGCCGCAATGTCCGCAGGACTTGATGCAGGAAATGAGGACGCGGTCTCCGGGCCTGAGCCCGGTGACGGAGGAACCTACTTCGGTGACCGTTCCGACGCCCTCATGGCCGAGGACCCGTCCCTCCTGGACCGCCGGAACGTCGCCTTTGAGGATATGAAGGTCCGTACCGCAGATTGTGGTGGTATCGATGCGGACGACGGCGTCGGTGGGGTTGACGATGTGGGGATCCGGGACGTCCGTCCAGGACTTTTGTCCGGGTCCGCCATAGACGAGTGCTTTCATGATGCTCCATCACGGTAGGGCAAGAGGTACCGTCGGCGACGCCGGCAGCAAGAGTCAGTGGAACAGCTCGGAGCGCGCATCCCACAGGGGAGTGTTCCAGATATCGGGCCGGGTGGCCTTGAACCGTCGACCAGTGAGGGCATCCAATGTCAAACGCAGATAGTGGCTCTTGCTGCCCGGCTGCCAGGGATCCAGGTGGAGGGCATCGGCTGCCGCCTTTTCACGCGGGTCGACGATGAAGTGCGCCTGCCCTCTGGCGACGACGCTCCAGGCCTTCCCGGTGCCCGCATCGAAACCATCGATTTCGAGCGCGCAGGGATGGCGCATCGTGTTCCAGAATTTCGTGCCGGTCCCTGTGCGGAAGACGATGGATCCGTGGTCCACGACGTAGTTCACGGGGAAAATGTCCGGATGGTCCTCGACAATAACGGCTAGCCTGCCAACGGTTGCGTGGCCAAGCAATTCGAAGCATTCGTCTGGACTCAGTCTTTCGATTTCATCCGTTGATTGACGGTTCATGACCCTGACGCTACCGGTGGCTCTCCGCCGTCGTTAGGGGCTTTAGACCCGCCGGGCGACCCCGTCATTCGAGTCCGGCGCGGGTTGCGTCATCCAGGGGACTCCACCACGTCAGGGGAGGGGTGACGGTGAAGCGGCGTCCGGTAATTGACGTCGGAACGATGCGGACGAAGTGGTCTTTGCGGCCCGCCTGCCAGGGGAAAAGGAGCAGCCCGACCGTATCGAGGACCTCCTGGGTCAGCTTGATGGCAACAGCGTGACCTTTCACGACCACGCTCCACGCCACCCCGGTGTCCGGGTTGACGCCGTCGGCCTCCAGCGCAACCGGTGTTTCGCCCAGGGCCGAGTGGAGCTTGGTCCCTTCTGCGGTCCGGAAAACGAGGGTGCCATGGTCAACCTTGTAGTTGATCGGGAAGATGTCTGGATGGTCTAGTACCCACACTGCGAGGCGTCCCACCGAGACGCCGCGCATGAGCTCCCAGCATTGCTGAGGTTGCAGGACCTCCGGTTCCGGGGTTGATGGTTTGTTCGTCATGACGGAGAGGCTACGCCCGGGAGTGAGCTGGAAACAGGGCACAAAGACCCGGGCCTCAAGGGCGTCTGGGCGAACGCGAGACTCGGGGAGTAGTCTGGCATCGGATACGCCAGCTGCCACGACACGGGTACCTGCCCCGTGTGGGCTGCACCGCTTGAAAGGCAGTAAATGAACGGCTCTCTTCCAGATCCTGTGCGGCCTGATCGCCTTCATGTCACGGGAACCCGGATCGAAGACCTGCTGAGGGACTTTTTGGCCAGGGCCGGAGAACTCCTGGATGCCCAGGAGCAGATGCGGGGGCTTCTGGAAGCGGTGGTCGCCGTCGCCGAAGACTTGAGCCTGGAAGCCGTTCTGGACCGGGTGGTCAAGTCCGCGTGCCGGCTACTGCATGCCCGCTACGGCGCGTTGGGAGTCATCGGCGAAAACAAGTCTTTGAGCCACTTCGTCACAGTCGGGATCGACGAGGACCTTGCACGCCGCATCGGCCCGCTGCCCACCGGGCACGGGGTCCTCGGCCTGCTGATCAGCGAACCCGCGCCCCTCCGTCTTCATGATTTGCACCAGCATCCGAAGTCATACGGATTCCCTGCAAACCATCCACCCATGAAGTCTTTCCTTGGTGTCCCGGTGCGGGTCCGGGACGTCGTCTTCGGCAATCTGTACCTGACGGAAAAAGAGGGGGGTGGCGATTTCACTCCCGAAGACGAGGATCTTGCCGTCGCATTGGCTGCTGCTGCCGGCGTGGCCATCGAGAACGCCCGCCTCTATGAGGACGCCCGCCGCCGCGCGTCCTGGCTCGAAGCATGCATGGATGTGACCGGCCGGATGCTCGGCGACGACCGGACCTCGGAGCCGGAAAATGTCGGGCTTGACCAGATAGCCGACAGGGCGCTCCGGGAATCCGGTTCCCAGCTGGCCCTGATTCTCGTTCCAGATGGAGGGGTGGATTCGTACTGCGTCGCGGGTGCCGCGGGAACGGAGAGCGCACATTTCGCCGGAAATATCCTGCCCATGGATTCCGCCGTCATCAGGTCGGTCGCCGCCACCGGGATGCCCGCCTGCATGGACGAGGCCGGAGACATCCTTGGACTGGCTGACGGCTTGTCCAAGGGAAAACTCCTGGCGATAGATCTCAGTGCACAGGGCGCCCATCATGGACTTCTGTTTCTGGTTCGGGCCCCTGGAACGGGGCCGTTCGCTAAGACGGATGTGGAGATGGGGGCCGTGTTCGGCTCACACGTGGCCTTGGGCCTGGAGCTTGACCGGATTCACCGGCTCCGTGAACAACTGGTGGTCTTCTCGGATCGGGACCGCATTGCCCGGGACCTGCACGACCTCGTCATCCAGCGCCTTTTCGCCGCGGGACTCAGCATCCAAAGCCTGCGGCGGTTCACTACAGGCGAACCTGCCTTGACCCGGATCAATGCGGTCACGGCTGAACTGGATGAGACCATCAGGGACCTCCGCAACACCATCTACTCGTTGCGCTCTTCCGGCGAGCAGGAGTTGCTGAGCAGCCGGATACTGCAGACTGTCCGCACTGCCACCAGGTCCCTGCCCTTCGCCCCCCACCTCACGCTCACGGGGGCGGTCGATTCAGTGCTCGACGACGGAACAGTCACCAACGCGCTGGCGGTCATCTCCGAAGGCCTCAGCAATGCGGTCCGTCACTCCGAGGCCGAGGCAATCAGCGTTTCAGTGTCCGTGGAAGACGGCATGCTGACCTTGATCATCGAAGACGACGGCAGGGGCTTCAGGGATGCCGTCCCCGGAAATGGCCTGGTGAACATGGAACAGCGGGCCTCGGAGTTGCGTGGTTCGTTTGAGGTGACCAGCGCCCCAACGAAGGGGACTACCTTGGTGTGGTCGGTTCCGGCCCACTGAGTTTCCCGTCTGCTGGTCCGTCAACGGACGGTTCCGGTGTCCGTTTCCGGTCCGTGGGCAATATAGACGGCTGCCTGGGTGCGACGTTCGAATCCCAGCTTTGCCAGCATCGAGGACACGTAGTTCTTCACCGTTTTCTCGGCGAGCTGCATGAGTTCCCCGATCTGCCGGTTTGTCAGGCCCTGTCCGACCAGATCGAGGACCCGCCTCTCCTGGGGTGTCAATGAGGCGACCCTGGGATCCACACGCCGGGGCTCGGTGAGTCCCTGGATGATCTTCGCCTTCACTGACGCATCAAACAACGACTCACCGCGCGCGGCCTGGCGGAGCGCACCTATCAGGTCGGTACCGCCGATTTCCTTGAGGACGTACCCGGCCGCACCGGCAAGGACGGCTCCCCGCAGGGCTTGTTCGTCGTCGTAGCTGGTCAGTATCAAGCAATTCAGGGTGGGGTCCACGGAGCGCACCTCCCGGCACACTTCGATGCCCGTGCCGTCGGGCAAGCGGGCGTCTAGCACTGACACGTCGGGGCGCAAAGCGGGAATCCGCCGTGCGGCTTCCTCCGCGGAGCCGGACATGCCCACCACCACAAAGCCTTCGCTCTCGAGCAGTTCCTGCAGCCCCCGGCGGACAAGCTCATGATCATCAAGGACATAGACGCGGATGGGCGGCGCGCCAAGGACCCGGGCGTCGCTTCGGG
>NZ_JBYSXB010000067.1:0-13788 GCF_058781765.1 Arthrobacter sp. FW306-1B-G06A
CCACGCCACACCGCCGCCCCGCCCGACCTGCCCCCAGGCAGGCGCCAGTTCTCACCATGATTTCCACCGACAGGTCCAGGAGTTCCGCATGACCCGTTTGTTCAATGAACCCGCAGCCTTCGCCGACGAGATGATCGAAGGTTTCGTCGCATCGCACGGCCGCTGGGTACGGCGCGTCTCCGGCGGCGTGGCCCGCAGCACCCGGAGCACTCCCGGCACGGTAGCGCTGGTGATCGGCGGCGGTTCGGGCCATTACCCGGCTTTCGGGGGGCTCGTCGGCCAGGGCCTGGCGCACGGCGCAGCGATGGGCAACCTCTTCGCCTCGCCGTCCGCGCAGCAGGTCTACAACGTGGCCAAGGCGTCGGACAACGGCGGTGGCGTGCTCCTGGGCTACGGCAACTACGCCGGGGATGTCCTGCATTTCACCCAGGCGCGGGAGAAGCTCCGCAAGGAGGGAATCGACTGCCGCAGCATCGCCGTGACGGACGACATCTCCTCCGCCCCCGCAAGCGAGATGCACAAGCGCCGGGGTATTGCCGGGGACCTGACGGTCTTCAAGGTCGCCGCCGCAGCCTCCGAGGCCGGCTACACCATGGACGACGTCGTGCAGATCGCCGAACGTGCCAACCACCGCACCCGTTCCTTCGGCGTCGCGTTCACCGGGTGCACGCTGCCCGGCGCGGAGCGGCCGCTCTTCACCGTCCCCGAGGGCCGGATGGCGGTGGGCATGGGAATCCACGGCGAACCAGGCATCGGCGAAACGGACATCCCGACGGCGGATGAGCTCGCCGAGCTGATGGTCGCCAAGCTCCTTGCCGAAATCCCCGAGGGTGTCCAGATCAGTGGTGCCCGCGTCGTCCCGATCCTCAATGGCCTGGGCAGCGTGAAGTACGAGGAACTGTTCGTCGTGTACCGCCGCGTCGCGCAGCTCCTCGCTGAGGCAGGACTCGAGGCTTTGGATCCGCAGGTGGGCGAGCTCGTGACCAGCTTCGACATGGCAGGCACATCCTTGACCCTCTTCTGGCTGGACGAGGAACTCGAACAACTCTGGCTCGCACCGGCCGACGCCCCGGCCTTCCGCCGCGGCGCGGTCACGGCCCAGGCGCTGGCGTCCGACGACGGCGGGCTGGCCGACGTCGAACTTTCCATCCCTGCCGCCTCGGCTGAGTCCCGCGCGGCCGCCGTCCGCGTCCTCGCCGCACTTGGCGCCGCCAAGGACGTCGTCGACGCGAACGCCGAGGAACTTGGCAGGATCGACGCGATCGCCGGAGACGGCGACCACGGCATCGGCATGGAACGCGGAGTCCGCGCCGCGGTCGAAGCCGCGGCAGACGCCGTCGTACGCGGCGCCGGTGCGGCCACCACCTTGCACTTCGCCGGGGATGCCTGGGCCGATAAGGCCGGCGGAACCTCCGGCGCGCTCTGGGGCATGGCACTGCGGGCCGTCGGTGACGCTTTGGGCGACGCCAACGCGCCCGACGGCGGTGCTGTCGCCACCGGCGTGGCAGACGCCGCCGCGGCCATCATGAACTTCGGCAAAGCCAAGGTGGGCGACAAAACCTTGGTGGACGTCCTGGTCCCGTTCCGCGACGCCCTCGAAGCCGGCGTGCAGGACGGCCGGTCCTTGACGGACGCGTGGGGCACCGCCGTCGTGGCTGCCCAACAGGCCGCCGAGGCAACCGCGAACCTGCTGCCGCTGATGGGCCGCGCCCGCCCGCATGCCGAGAAGAGCTTGGGCACCCCGGATGCCGGAGCAGTCTCGATGGCCCTGATCGTCAAGGCGATCCACGAGTCCCTCCTCCAGGAGAACACGATCGAAAACAGCATGAAGGAGACAGCATGAGCACCAAACTGCGCCTGGTCATCGGATCGGACGACGCCGGATTCGAGTACAAGGAAGCCCTGAGGGCCGACCTCGGGGCCAGTGAACTGGTCGAATCCGTGACCGACGTCGGGGTGGATGCCGTCAGCCACACCCCGTACCCGTCCGTGGCCATCGCTGCTGCCGAGCTCATCGCCGCTGGCAAGGCCGACCGTGCCCTGCTGGTATGCGGCACCGGGCTGGGGGTGGCCATCGCAGCCAACAAGGTCCCCGGCATCCGCGCCGTCACCGCCCACGACAGCTTTTCCGTGGAACGGGCCGTCCTGAGCAACAACGCGCAGGTCCTCACCTTCGGACAGCGCGTCGTCGGCCTGGAATTGGCCCGCCGCCTCGCCAAGGAGTGGCTCACCTACACGTTCGACGAGTCCTCAGCCTCCGCCGAGAAAGTCACGCTTATTAAGGACTACGAGGGTGTCACTTCCTGCTAAGCCCGCCGTCGGCGGGACGAATGAGAAGGCGATCATCGGCGTCAGCCTGAAGATGTATTTCGGCTACGAGCGCACGCTCGAATACTGCCGGGAAGTGGCGTCCATCGCGGCCGCGCATCCCGCGGTCCGGAGCGGCGAGGTCGCGTTGTTCGTCCTGCCGGCCTTCCCCGTTCTAGCGGACGCCGGCCGACTCCTCGAAACGTCCGGCGCAGGCACGGGCGCGCAGGACATCTTCTGGGAAGACGAAGGCGCATACACCGGCGAGGTCAGCGGGAAGATGGTGGCCGAGATCGGCGGCAGCTACGTCGAAATCGGGCACGCCGAACGCCGCAGGATCTTCGGCGAGGACCACCGGGTCATCGGGCTCAAGACCGCGGCAGCCTACCGCAACGGCCTCACCCCGGTTCTGTGCGTCGGCGAACTGAACTCCGGTTCTGCCGAAGAGGCCATCGCCCATTGCTCCGCCGAGATCGACGCCGCCCTCAAGCGGGCGCAATCGCTCGGTCCCGCAGGCCGGACCATCGTGGCCTACGAACCGCAGTGGGCCATCGGCGCGCCGGAACCCGCGACGCCCGAATACATCAGCGCCGTGGTCCGCGGCCTCGACGAGCACCTCCGCTCGTTGCCGGGACAGGCCGGGAGCCGTGTCATTTACGGCGGCAGCGCGGGCCCCGGGCTGATCAGCCAGTTGGACATGTCCGTTGCCGGCCTGTTCCTCGGCCGCTTCGCGCACGATCCGGAAGCCCTCAAGACCATCCTGGACGAGGCTGCCGCACGCCTTGTTGGGAAAGGGGTGACAGTATGAGCTCGACCATCGGCCTGAGCAGCTACGCGTTCTTCTGGCAACTCTCGGACGCCGTCTCGGCGCCGCTGAGCATCCACGACGCGCTGGCCTGCACTGCGGACCTGGGCGTCGAGCTGTTCCAGATCTGCGACTATGCTCCCCTCGAGCACATGTCCGACGACGAACTCGCCGCCGTCCGCTCAACCGCGGACTCCCTCGGCATCACGCTGGAACTCGGCACGAAGGGCATCCGTCCGGAGCACCTGCGCAAGTTCCTGTACATCGCCCGGATCCTTGGCTCGGAGCTACTGAGGACAATGTTCAACGTCCCGGGCCACGCGCCCGACGCCGACGAAGCCACCGCGATCTTCACCGAGGTCCTGCCGGCCTTCGAAACGGCAGGCGTGCGGATCGCCGTCGAAACCTACGAACAGGTGCCTACCGCACGGATCCTGGACGTGATCCGCCGGGTGGACAGCCCGTACCTCGGGATCTGCAGCGACCCCGCCAACACCGTCGCGGCGCTGGAGATGCCGCGCGAGGTGATTGACGCCGTCGCGCCCTATGTCCTGAACATGCACATCAAAGACTTTGCGTTCAGCCGCAAGGAGGGGTGGGTCGGGTTCACGTACTCCGGCGCGCCGCTCGGCGAAGGCCTCCTGGATTACGACTACATGGCCGGCAAGATCCAGCCCTCGCAAAGAAACATCAACCAGATCGTCGAACACTGGCTGCCCTGGCAGGACTCCGAGGCGGAAACCATCCGCCTCGAAAACCAGTGGACCCAACAAAGCCTCGAATTCCTAAGGAGCAAGTGAAATGTCAGCAGAACAATTGACCGTCGCCGTTATTGGAGCCGGTGGCAAGATGGGGATGCGCGTTTCCGCCAACCTCCAGAAGAGCAGCCACACGGTCACCTACAGCGAGAACTCTCCCGCCGGCCAGGACCGCGTCCGCGCCGAGGGCCGCGAGATCACCGCAACGGATGACGCCGTCAAGGGCGCCGACGTCGTCATCCTCGCCGTGCCGGACACCGTCCTGGGCATCGTGTCCGAAGGCGTCGTCCCGCAGATGAAGCCCGGCTCGATCCTCCTTACCTTGGACCCCGCCGCCGCCTACGCCGGACTACTGGCCAAGCGCGACGATGTCGTCCAGGCCGTCGCGCACCCGTGCCACCCCTCCGTGTTCCTTGAGCGGACCACCAAGGAAGAATGGGCCGACACCTTCGGCGGCCAGGGCGCCCCGCAGAACGTCGTGGCAGCGATCGACGAGGACGCACCCGCGGCAACCCGCGACGCAGCCGAGGCGACCATCCGCACCATCTACGCCCCCGTCATCGACGTCCACTGGGTCACCGTGAAGCAGCTCGCCATCCTGGAACCCACCCTCGTGGAGACCGTGGCCTGCATGATCGGCACCCTGCTCAACGAAGCCCTCCACGAAACCGTGCACACCGCCGGCGTCCCCGAAGAAGCAGCCAAGGCCATGCTGTTCGGTCACGTCCAGATTGCCCTGACCAACGCCCTGCGCGGCTCCAACCCGTTCTCCGAGGCCTGCGAAATCGCCATCCAGTACGGCAAGGACACCATCATCAAGGACGACTGGAAGAAGATCTTCGACGACTCCGAGCTCGACGGCGTCATCGCCAAGATGCTCAAGCTGGACGCCGTCAAGCGCTAGGCGATTCATCACCACCCGCGAGATGGCAGTTCACGGCAATTACTGACGTGAAGTGCCATCTCGCGGCGCATTCCAGGGGTTTACTGCCCGCCCCGCGCCAGCCATCATGAAATCAGGCGCAGGACTTCGCCGACCGCTACAGCACGGCCGCTCCTTGCGCAGCGGAGGCGCAGCGACATGTCACCCAGGATCGAGCCCGCGGACCACGCCCTGGGAGGCACTGCCCCCGGCGCCCCGGACCGATTCCTGACCGACTACTACGAACACGTGGCCGATGATGATGTCCGCAACTACACCACGGACACGCTCCTCGAGCGTGCCCGGTACCACCGCTCATTGGCTGAACGGCGGGCTCCCGGGCAAGCTGTGATCGGCGTCCTGAACGAGGCCGACGCGAGCCTCGTAGCGATTGTCACCGAGGACATGCCTTACCTCGTACCGTCGGTCACTGCGGAAATCGCCAGGGACAACGCCTCCATCGGGCTCCTGGTCCACCCCACTTTTACCGTCACCCGGGATCCAGCCACCCACCGCCTGACCGACGTCCGCCGCGGCCCCCTGCGGACCGGACTGCCGTCCGGCCTCGAGCCTTCCGTCCCGGTCACCCCTCTGGAGCACGACGACGGCCGGCCGCTCGCCGAGGCTTGGATCGCCGTCGAGATTTCCCGGCTTCCGGACGAAACGAGTGCCGAACACCTCGTTGAACGGCTGCAGAGCGTCCTTGGCGATGTCCGGGCCGCGGCGGAAGACGCGGCTGCCATCCACCAGGAACTTGCCGACGAGATCGGGGGTTTGGCGGGTTTGTCCGGCGGCGGGGAGGTCCGGGAGTTGCTGCGCTGGCTGGACGACGGGAATTTCGTGTTCCTCGGCTACCGCGGCCGGAGGAGTCTCGGACTGCTCCGGAAGGTGGCGGCCGACGCGTCCGAGGCCGGGCCGCCCGAAGGTGGGCCGTCCGAAGGTGGGCCGAGCGCAAAGCCCCTCCTGACGCTCACCAAGTCGACGCTCCGCTCGACGGTGCTCCGGCGTGCCTACCTCGACGAAATCACCCTGGGCGGGGCTGACAAGATCGGCGAGCGCACCTGGGTCGGCCTTTTCGCTCCCAGCTCGGCGTCCCGTTCGGCACTCCAGATTCCCGTCATCCGGGACACTGTGGACGAGGTACTGCGGACGTTCGGCTACCCGCCGGCATCACACCGCGGCAAGGAACTCCTGGCCGTGGTGGAGGCTTATCCGCGCGACGAGCTCTTCCACATCGACGCCGGGCAGTTGGCGGAGCACGCGCGGGACATCTTGCGCCTCCAAGAACGGCACAGCACCCGGTTGTTCCTTCGTCCGGACTCGCATAACCGCTTCATGACGGCATTGGTCTTCCTGCCGCGGCAGCGCTACAGCACGGCCGTCCGGCTCAACATTGAACGCGAACTTCGCGAGGCCTTCGGTTCCGGGGCCATCGAGTTCGAGCTCCGCCTGGGCGAATCCGCGATGGCCCGGGTGTTCTTCCGGGTCCTGTTGCCACGCGAGGGGGCGCCCGCCGTCGTCGACCCTGCGGTACTGGAGCAGCGGATTATCGCCGCGACGCGGTCCTGGGCGGAAGGCCTGGACGAAGCCTTGCGGGCAAGGTTCCCCGCAGACGAGGCCGCCCGGCTGTCCCGGCAATGGGCTGCCGCCTTTCCGGCCAGCTACAAGGCCGATTACGAGGTGGAAGACGCCGTTCAGGACATCGTCCGGTTCGAGGGTTTCGCGCCCATGGACGGGGACCAGGCCGACGGCGACACCGCGGACCCGCTGCTCACCGTCTACAGGCGCCAGGGAACCGCTGTCCTCGCCGAGGATGCGCGGATTCGGCTCTATTTGACCCGCCCGCAGAGCCTGAGCCAGATTCTGCCCCTCTTCCACAACCTAGGCTTGCGCGTCCTGGACCAGCGGCCGTTCGACGTGCAGCGTGCCGACGGGCGGTCCTTCTTCCTTTACGACCTTGGCCTCGTGTATCCGCGTGGAGTTGATCCCGTGCGAACGGGCGAGCTCCTGGCCGCTTCGTTCTGTGCCGCGATGCGGGGAGATGCGGAGTCCGACGCCTTCGATGCCCTGGTCATCCGGGAGGGGATCGACTGGCGGCGGACAGCCATCCTGCGCGCGTATGCGAAGTACCTCCGGCAGCTGGGGAGCACCAATTCGTACGGGTTCATCGCGGATACACTTCGTGAGAATGTGCGGGCAACCCGCGCTCTGCTTTCGCTCTTCGAGGCGAAGTTCGATCCGGACCGGTTCGACCCCGATCTGTTCGATCCTGAACTGCGGGCGCCGGCGCCCGCTGACAAGACGCCTGCTGAGCAGATGGCGGCTGGAAGCGACCTGTTCGAAACGGACCGCGGCAAGTACAGCTCGCGGACGCAAGCCACCAACGCCGCGCGCAAGGAACTGGCCGAAGCGATCGACGCCGTACCGGTCCTCGACGCCGACCGCCTGTTGCGTTCCCTGGCGAGCCTGGTGGAGGCCACCCTGCGCACTAACTTTTACCTAAACAAACCGTATTTGAGTTTCAAGCTGAACCCCTCCTCCATCCCGGCTGCACCTGCACCCCGGCCACAATTCGAAATCTGGGTCTACTCGCCACGCGTGGAAGGCGTCCACTTGCGGTTCGGCGCCATTGCCCGCGGCGGCTTGCGTTGGTCCGACCGCCGGGAGGACTTCCGCACGGAGGTCCTGGGGCTCGTGAAAGCCCAGACCGTGAAGAACGCCGTCATTGTTCCCACCGGAGCCAAGGGTGGTTTCTACCCCAAACAACTCCCGGACCCCGCCGAAGACCGGGCGGACTGGCTGGCCGAGGGCCAGGAAAGCTACCGGATCTTCGTTCGTGGACTACTGGACATCACGGACAACCTGGTTGCCGAACGCGTCGTCCCGCCGGCGCGCGTGGTGAGGCACGACGGCGACGACTACTACCTCGTGGTGGCCGCGGACAAGGGCACAGCCACGTTCTCCGACATCGCCAACGACCTCGCTTCAGAGTACGGATTCTGGCTGGGCGATGCGTTCGCGTCCGGCGGTTCCGTGGGTTATGACCACAAGCAGATGGGCATCACGGCCCGCGGCGCCTGGGAGTCCGTGCGGCACCATTTCAGCGAGCTGCTCATCGACTCCCGGGCCGAGGATTTCACCGTGGTGGGCATCGGCGACATGAGCGGCGATGTGTTCGGAAACGGAATGCTGCTCTCGAACCACATCAAGCTGGTGGCGGCCTTCGATCACCGGCATATCTTCCTGGATCCCACCCCGGACCCGGCCATTTCCTTCGCCGAGCGGAAACGGCTCTTCAAGCTCCCCCGCTCATCCTGGGCCGACTACAACCCCGCGAAGCTCAGTCCCGGTGGAGGAGTGTTCTCCCGGGCCGACAAATCAATCGGCATCACCGAGCCTGTCCGCCTCGCCTTGGGATTGGAGGAGGGCACGACGGCGATGAGCCCGCCTGAGCTGCTCAGGGCCGTCCTCACGGCCCCCGTCGACCTGCTCTACAACGGTGGGATCGGCACCTACGTCAAGGCTTCCGCCGAGACGCATGCCGACGTCGGAGACAAGTCAAACGATGCCATCCGGGTGGACGCCGCCCAACTGCGTACCCGGATCATCGCCGAGGGCGGCAATCTCGGCATCACCCAACGCGGCAGGATCGAGGCTGCGCTGGCTGGAATCCGCGTAAACACCGATGCCATCGACAACTCCGCCGGCGTGGACTGCTCGGACCACGAGGTAAACATCAAGATCTTCCTGGACCGGATGATCGCCGCAGGCAAGATGTCCCCCAACGAAAGGACGAAATTCCTGCACTCACTCCAGGACGACGTGGGGAGGCTCGTGCTGAAAACCAACGTTGACCAAAACGTCCTCCTCCTCAATGACAGGCAACTGGTCCTCGAGTGGAGCCCGAGCTTCGAACGGACCATGGACTGGCTCGAGTCAGCCACGGACCTGGACCGGGAGCTCGAATGCCTGCCGACAACCAAGGAAATCCAGGCGCGAGTAAGGACCGGAGTTGGACTGACCTCACCTGAACTCGCAGTGCTGGCGGCCTATGCGAAGATCGAGCTCGCGCGGGAACTGACGGAGGGCGGGCTCGCGGACGATCCATGGTTTTCGAAAACGCTGCGCGACTATTTTCCCCGTCAGCTCTCGGAACGGTTCGGCGAGGACCTCTCCACGCATCCCCTGCGCCGCCAAATCGTTGCCACTGTGGTTGCCAACGACATGATCAACCTCGGCGGCATAGCCTTCGCGTTCCGCGCCATGGAGGAGACCACGGTTTCGGCGGCAGCGGTGGCGCGCGGATTCGTGGTCATGCGCCGAATCTGGGACTTCGATTCGGTCACTGAAGCCATCGCGCGGGTACCGGCAAGCGTCCCGAGCGAACATGGATGCGCCGTGGCCCTGGACATGCGCCGGCTCCTCGACCGGTCCACCCGCTGGTACGTCACCCACGATTTCCGCGACAAGCCCATAGCGGACGCCTTCGCCCGGCTCGAGCGGCCCATGGCGCTGATGCGGGCGAACTTCACGCGCTTCCTGCACGGGATCAACCTGCAACACTCGTTGACGCGCCTTGCCCATTCGGATTCAGTGGGCTTGCCACACGAGCTGGGCCTTCGAGTCTCGGAACTCCTGGTCAGCTACGGCCTTTTGGACATTTCCGCGATTGCCGAGGAATTGCAGGAGCCCGTTGAGGACGTCGCCGAGGTGTACTTCGCCGTGTTCGAACGGATCTCGGCTATCCCCCTGTTGGAACACATCACGCTGTTGCCGCGGGACACCCACTGGGAGGCCTTGGCGCGCGCAGCCCTTCGCGACGACATGTATCTGGTCCTTGCCGACATGACCAAGGCCGTGGTCCGGCACACTCCCCGCTCCCCCGAGGCAAGCGCCGACCCCATAGGAAGGATCCAGGATTGGGAACGCGGAAACATCGAACAACTCGCCCGCATCCAGGACACCATCAAGGAAGCGATCAAGCCCGGCCCGGTGGATATAGCCGCACTCTCCGTGGCCGTGAAGCTCTTGCGAGTGATGGTACGCCGGTGATCCAGATCCCAGAATGACAGACATCCGACGACTCTTTGCTATCTTTTATGCAGGAATTGCCGCTCCCCAACGCGGCATCCTGCAGAAGGAGGCCCCCAATGAGCACTGCCACGATAGAAAACAACGAGATCCATTTGTCCTTTGCGTCCGTCGACGAAGTCCATGCCGGACTCGACGAAGCCGTCAGCACGCTCATCGAAGCCGCTGCCGAAGACGGCCGCTGCGGGATCCTGGTGACCCGCCGGGAGCCCGGAAGCTACACGGTCGCCTTGGACGAGTCCGTCCCGTTCGGCCAGACCCGTGAGGTCCTCGCCGCCTAAGGACAGACCCTGAAATAGGTACAGACAAGAAAACCGGAGCTTGTTTTCCAGACCACGCCAAGACGGCGCGGAATGGGAAACAAGCCCCGGTCCTTTAACCCGGTTTTTGCGGAGTCCCTACACCCGGCGCAACTCCACACCGTCGGACTTCATGAAAAGCTGTTTGGCGGCTTCATCGGCGCCAGGTCCTGCGGGTTCAAGCCACACAACGTTGCCGCTGCCCGAGACTTCCTGCACCTCCCCCGCCGCGACCACATGTGCGTGCCTTACGACTTCGATCCGCTCCCCCACCTTCAACGTTCCCCAGTTGGAAACGACGGCGGACTGTGCGATTCGCCTGGACAGGACTGTCCCGCGTGCCTTCATTGAACTTCTACCCCTTTGTGGATGTTCGTTGTTTTCAGTTGTAAACGGATATTCCCCGGCAGGCCCACGACATCGTCGGCGTGGACATGCCGTACCCCATAAGTTCTACTACACAGAAAGCGCCCCGGGGCACGTATTGCCAAACATTTCCGGGGCGCTTCCTATTGTTCGCTCGAACAGTATTTTGTTCGGCGTCAGGCGAGAATTCCGACGGCGGATTCGGCGGCCGTCCGCACCTCGCCAGCGCCTA
The DNA here is from genome assembly GCF_058781765.1 of Arthrobacter sp. FW306-1B-G06A. Lineage (NCBI taxonomy): Bacteria > Bacillati > Actinomycetota > Actinomycetes > Micrococcales > Micrococcaceae > Arthrobacter > Arthrobacter sp. FW306-1B-G06A. The sequence goes on from NZ_JBYSXB010000067.1 coordinate 10,781, forward strand.
CAAGACGGTCTGCCGCTTCCAGTTCAGGTGAGAGGAAACGGTCAGTTCCGGGACCGTCGACGACGCCGCGCAGCACCTCGATCACGGCGGTGCCGGCAGGCCCCGGAGTGAGTTCTCCACCGGACAGTTTGGTGCGGATGTCGAGGGCGCGGGCGCTCGTCACGAGTTCCACGGCCAGGACGCGACGCAGGTTCTCGATGGCCTTCCGGAGCTTGCGGGCAGCGTGCCAACCCATGGAGACGTGGTCTTCCTGCATGGCGGAGCTCGGGATGGAGTCCACCGACGCCGGGACGGCCAGCCGCTTGTTGTCCGAGACGAGGCCGGCCTGGGTGTACTGGGCAATCATGAGGCCAGAGTCCACTCCGGGATCGTCTGCGAGGAAGGCCGGGAGTCCGTGCGAGCGGGCCGGGTCCAGCATGCGGTCCGTGCGGCGCTCGGCGATGGAGGACAGGTCCGCCACGGCGATCGCCAGGAAGTCCAGGACGTACGCCACCGGGGCGCCGTGGAAGTTTCCGTTGGAGGACACGCGGCCGTCCGGGAGCACCACGGGGTTGTCGATGGCTGCAGCCAACTCGCGGGAGGCCACGAGTTCGGCATGCGTCACGGTGTCGCGGACCGCGCCGGCCACCTGGGGTGCGCAGCGGAGCGAGTACGCGTCCTGGACTTTGGTGTCGTTGACGCGGTGCGAAGCAACGATCGGCGAGTTGGAAAGAACCCGAAGCATGTTGTCCGCGCTTGCGGCCTGGCCCGGGTGGGGCCGCAGGGCCGCGTGCAACTCAGGCAGGAACACCTGGTCGGTGCCGAGCAGCGCCTCGACGCTGAGCGCCGCGGTGATGTCCGCCGTCGTAAGCAGCAGGTGCAGGTCGGCGATGGCCATCAGGAGCATGCCGAGCATGCCCTCGGTGCCGTTGACGAGCGCGAGGCCTTCCTTTTCCGCGAGGACCACCGGCTCGATGCCGTGCGCGGCGAGGAGTTCGGCAACCGGCTTCTTTCCGGCGGCGCCGTAGAGCTCGCCGTCGGGGCCGGTGGCTTCGCCTTCGCCCATCAGGACCAAAGCGCAGTGGGACAACGGAGCGAGGTCGCCCGAGCAACCCAGGGAGCCGAATTCACGGACTACCGGGGTGATGCCGGCGTTGAGGACGTCCACCATGGTCTGCAGGACCACGGGACGAACGCCCGTGCGGCCCGAGGCCAGGGTCTTGGCACGCAGGAACATGATACCGCGGACCACTTCGCGCTCCACGGCCGGGCCCATGCCTGCGGCGTGGCTGCGGATGAGCGACTTCTGCAACTGGGTGCGGAGTTCATTGGGGATGTGGCGGTTGGCCAGGGCGCCGAAGCCCGTCGAAACGCCGTACGCCGGAACTTCGCTGTGCGCGAGGCCGTCGATGTGGGCGCGGACCTTGGCAACAGTGTCCAGGGCTTCCTGGGAGATGGTCACCTTGGCGTCGTAGCGCGCGACGGCGACGACGTCCTCCGGCGTGACTCCGCTGGAGCCGAGGGTAACGGTCAGCGGTTCGTGGGTTGTTAAAGTCATTTTTCCTCGTTCTTCCCAACTAGCTCGCAGTTGTTGTCGTTTTGGGGTCCCATAACGACATCTAGTGCGAGTTAGTTGGGGGTGTGGGGTCTGGTTAGCGGGTTTCTTCCATGGGGATGCGGACGCCGCGTTCGTGGGCGACTTCGATGGCGCGGTCGTAGCCGGCGTCGGCGTGGCGGATGACGCCCATGCCGGGGTCGTTGGTGAGGAGGCGTTCGAGTTTCTGCGCGGCGAGCTCGGTGCCGTCGGCGACGGAGACCTGGCCGGTGTGGATGGAGCGGCCGATGCCCACGCCGCCGCCGTGGTGGATGGAGACCCAGGTCGCCCCCGAGGACGCGGCGGTCAGGGCGTTGAGCAGGGGCCAGTCGGCGATCGCGTCGGAGCCGTCCTTCATGGACTCCGTTTCCCGGTAGGGCGAGGCGACGGAGCCGGAGTCCAGGTGGTCCCGGCCGATCACGATCGGGGCCTTGACCTTGCCCTCGGCGACGAGCTGGTTGAACAGCAGCCCGGCCTTGGCGCGTTCCCCGTAGCCCAGCCAGCAGATCCGGGCCGGGAGGCCTTCGAACTCGACGCGTTCGGCGGCGGCGTCGAGCCATTTGTGCAGGTGGGTGTTCTCCGGGAACAGTTCCTTGATCGCGGCATCGGTGACGGCGATGTCTTCGGGGTCCCCGGAGAGCGCGACCCAGCGGAACGGGCCCAGTCCTTCGCAGAACAGCGGCCGGATGTAGGCCGGGACGAAGCCGGGGAACTCGAACGCCCGGCCGTAGCCGCCCTTGCGGGCCTCGTCGCGGATCGAGTTGCCGTAGTCGAAGACCTCGGCCCCGGCGTCCTGGAACTCGACCATGGCCTGGACGTGCCGGGCCATGGAGGCCTGGGCTTTCTTGGTGAACCCTTCCGGGTTCGCTTCGGCCTCGGTGTGCCACTCGTCCACGGTGATGCCTTCGGGCAGGTAGGAGAGCGGGTCGTGCGCGGAGGTCTGGTCCGTCACGACGTCGATGCTGATCTCCCTGGCCCGGTGGCGGGCCAGGAGTTCGGGGAAGACTTCGGCGGCGTTGCCGACGTAGCCGACGGACCAGCCGCGGCGCTCGGCCTTGGCGGCCTGGACTTTGGCGATCGCGGTGTCCAGGTCGGTTTCGACCTCGTCCAGGTAGCGCTTGCCGACCCGGCGGCGCAGCCGGGACTCGTCGACGTCCACGATCAGGCAGGCCCCGTCGTTCAGGGTCACCGCGAGCGGCTGGGCCCCGCCCATGCCACCGCACCCGCCGGTCAGCGTCAGCGTCCCCGCCAACGGGCCCTCCGTGGAACCCTCCGGGGCCGGAGCCGGGTGGCGGCCTGCGGCGGCGAGTTTGTTCCCGACGGCGGCGAAGGTCTCGTAGGTGCCCTGCAGGATGCCTTGGGTGCCGATGTAGATCCAGGACCCGGCGGTCATCTGCCCGTACATCATCAGGCCCTCTGCCTCCAGGCGGCGGAA
>NZ_JBYSXB010000068.1:0-13397 GCF_058781765.1 Arthrobacter sp. FW306-1B-G06A
GGCTCGGGTGGGCGGGCCAGGGAGCATCGGCCGGCCGCAGGTTCCTGAAGCCGTCGGCGCGTGCGGCGGCGGCTGCGAGTATCCCGACGACGGCGGACGGGTTATGCAGGCGGCCCTCGAGGACCGCCGAAACAGCCTCGTCAAGCGTGACCCACACGAGTTCGATTTCGGCCTCTTCATCCGTGCGGACGTGCCGTTCCGCCTCGGGAACGTCACCCAATCCGCGCGCCAGATAGATGCGAATCGCCTCGCTCGAGGAGCCGGGCGAATTGAAGAAGTCCGCGAGGACATTCCACGTGGCCGCCGTGAGATCGGCCTCTTCCGCGAGCTCCCTGGCCGCGCCGACCACGAAGTCCTCGCCGGCCACGTCAAGAAGCCCGGCAGGAATCTCCCACAGGTCCATTCCCACCGGGTGGCGGTATTGCTTGAGCAACAGGATCTCGCCGTCGACATTCATCGGCAGCACCGCGACGGCGCCGGGATGGTCGATGTAGTCGCGGACCAAAGTGCCGGTGTCTTCGCCGAGCTCGAAGGCGTCGCTCACGACGTCCCAAATACGGCCTTCATAGACCTTGCTGGACGACAAAAGACGGCGCGGGCTCGGCATGTCCGAAACCTTCCGAAAAGTGCTGGGGGTTTCAGAAATACCGGGCATCGCGCCGTCCTTCGTTTGTGTGAGCGATTACTTCGCAGCGACCTTGCGGGCTGACTTTGCTACCGAGTCCACGCCGGACTGACGCTCCAGCGCGGCCTTCACGAGGCCGGCAAACAGCGGGTGCGGGCGCGTCGGGCGGGAGCTGAGCTCGGGGTGGGCCTGCGTTGCCACGTAGTACGGGTGTACGTCACGCGGCAGTTCCACGAACTCAACCAGCTTGCCATCGGGGGACGTTCCGGAGAACACGAGTCCCTCGGAGGCGATCTGCTCGCGGTACTTGTTGTTGACCTCGTAGCGGTGCCGGTGACGCTCGCTGACGGTTGTTGCGCCATAGGTCTCTGCAACCACGGAGCCTTCATCCAACTTGGCTTCGTAAAGGCCCAGGCGCATCGTGCCGCCTAGGTCGCCCTTGCCGTCCACGATGTCGAGCTGTTCTTCCATCGTGGCGATGACCGGGTACTTGGAGTCGGGTTCGAACTCGCTGGAGGACGCCCCCTCGAGGCCGACCACGTTGCGGGCGTACTCAATGACCATGCACTGGAGACCGAGGCACAGGCCCAGCACCGGAAGCTTTGTCTCGCGGGCGAACTTGAGCGCACCAAGCTTGCCCTCGAGGCCACGGATACCGAAGCCGCCGGGAACGCAAATGGCGTCGACGCCGGCCAAGGACTTGGTGGCGCCCTCGAGGGTTTCACACTCGTCGGACGGGACCCAGCGGATCTTGACCTTGGTTTCGTTTGCAAAACCGCCGGCACGCAAGGCCTCGGTCACGGACAAGTATGCGTCCGGGAGGTCGATGTACTTGCCCACGAGGGCAACTTCCACGTGGTGCTTGGGGTTGTGGACAGCTTCGAGGAGCTTGTCCCAGCTGGTCCAGTCGACGTCCTTGAACGGGAGATCCAGGGCTCGGACAACGTAGGAGTCAAGGCCCTGGGTGTGCAGCGTCTTGGGGATGTCGTAGATGCTCGGCGCATCGGCGGCGTTGATCACGGCGTCGATATCGACGTCGCACATGCGGCCAATCTTTTCGCGCATGGCGTCAGGCACTTCGCGGTCCGAACGGATCACGATCGCTTCCGGCTGAATGCCGAGGGAACGCAGCGCGGCAACAGAGTGCTGTGTTGGTTTGGTCTTCAGTTCCTGCGAGGGTCCGATGTACGGCACCAAGGAGACGTGGAGGAAGAAGACGTTGTTGCGGCCGATGTCCTGGCGGACCTGGCGCGCGGACTCGAGGAAAGGCTGCGACTCGATGTCGCCCACGGTGCCGCCGATTTCGGTGATGATGACGTCCGGAGCGTTTTTGCCCTCAGCGGGGAGGCGCATGCGGCGCTTGATCTCGTCCGTGATGTGCGGAATGACCTGGACGGTGTCGCCGAGGTACTCACCACGCCGTTCCTTGGCGATGACAGTCGAGTAGATCTGGCCGGTTGTGACGTTGGCCGAGCCCTCGAGGTTCTCATCGAGGAAGCGCTCATAGTGTCCGATGTCGAGGTCGGTTTCGGCGCCGTCGTCAGTGACGAAGACTTCGCCGTGCTGGAAGGGGTTCATCGTGCCCGGATCCACGTTGAGATAGGGATCGAGCTTCTGCATAGTTACAGACAAACCGCGTGCCCGCAGCAGGTGGCCGAGGCTCGAAGCCGTCAGTCCCTTACCGAGCGAGGACGCCACACCGCCAGTGACAAAGATGTGTTTGGTCGTCTTGGACGAGCCCGGGAACCGGGAATTTACACGGGAATTTGATCGCTGCACCACGGAATTCGAGCCTATCATCAATTGCGCCTCCAAAGGATCCGCTTTGCCGTTTTCCCAAATGCTCAATAGTCCCCTGCCGTGGGGCAAGGATCAAGAGTAAAGTCCACCCGGACCGGTAAAAACAGGCCGGGCGGCTGGGAATCCGCTCGTGGCAACGGAACCGCCGAAGCGGCCTCCCAGCCCGACGAAGGCGCGCATGTGACCGATGTCCCAGGCTGCGGCCGGGCTCCTATGCCTGCTGGGGCAGCAGTTTGGCGTCGTCCAGCAACTCCTGGGCATGCGCGCGCGCAGACTCCGAGTCTTCCTGCCCCGCGAGCATCCTGGCAAGCTCCTTCACGCGTTCTTCGTCATCGAGGAGCTGGACATCGCTGGACGTGAAGCCAGAAGCGGTCTTTCCGTCGCTTCCCCGGACTGAGGTCTTGGTGACCCGAATGTGCTGGTCGGCGAAGGCGGCCACCTGCGGCAAGTGGGTTACCACCAGCACCTGGACGTGGCGGGCCAGCATGGCAAGCCGGCGTCCGATCTCGACGGCGGCACGCCCGCCCACTCCGGCATCCACTTCGTCAAAGACGAAGGTCGGCACCGGATCCACGGCTGCGAGGACCACTTCGATGGCGAGCATGACGCGGGACAACTCACCACCGGACGCGCCCTTGCCGAGGGGGCGTGCCGGGGCGCCTGAGTGCGGTTGCAGGAGGAAGGAGATGTCGTCGATGCCGTGCGGCCCCAGCTGTCCTTGGCTGTCCACCTCGATCACCAGGGTTGCATCGGCCATCGCAAGGGCAGTGAGTTCCGCACTCACGCGCGCGGAGAGCTCCTTTGCTGCCTTCGAGCGCGACTTCGAGATGCGCGTGGCCTGCTTTCGCAGCGTCGACTCCGCAGCAACCGCCTCGGCGTCAAGCGCTTCGATCCGGCTCGAGTCATCCTGCAGTTCATCCAGGCGGGTCCTCGAAGCTGCCGCCCATTCCAGGACCTCGTCGATGCTCGGAGCGTACTTGCGGATGAGTTTGGCCAGCGCTGCGCGCCGCTCCTCGATCTCCGAAAGCCGTTCGGGTCCCTCGGAGTCCAGGGACGCTTGGTAGCTGGACAGCTCCCCCGCGATGTCGTTGACGAGGAAGCCGATCTCGGCGAGCCTTGCGGCGGCTCCCGCCAACGATTCGTCATGCTCGGAAACTTGGTCGAGCGCACGTTTGGCAGAGTCAATCAGAGTCGTGGCATCGGCCGTTTCGCCGAATTCCTCCGAGATCAGTGCTTCATGTGCTGCCGCGGCGGCGATGCGGAGCTCTTCCACGTTCGCCAACTTCACGGCCTCGGCCTTGAGGGACTCGTCCTCACCCGGCTGGGGATCGACGTCGTCGATTTCGTTGAGCGCGACCGCGAGCGATTCCGCCTCGCGCAGCCTTTCGCGGGCCTCGCCGCGGAGTGTGTCGAGCTCTGCCTGGCTGGATTTCCAATGGCCGTAAAGCTCCTGGTATTCGGTGAGCATCGCCGCGAGCTCTGCCCCGGCGAAGCGGTCCAATGCGTGCCGCTGCGCCACGGCACCCTTGAGCCGGATCTGGTCCGACTGGCCATGCACCACCACGAGGCTCTCGCCAAGTTCCGCCAGCACGCCGACGGGCGCCGACCGGCCGCCCACGAAAGCACGGCTGCGGCCGTCAGCACCCACGGTGCGGGCCAGCAGGAGCTGGGTGCCGCCGTCGTACTCTTCCGCGTCGCCGCCGGCCTCCACGGCCCGTCCCACGGCGGCGTGCGCCGGATCGAGCAAGAGCGTGGCCTCCGCAGAGGCCGACTTGGCACCGGAGCGTACCGCACCGGCGTCGGACCTGGCCCCCAGAAGGAGCCCGACGGCGGTGACCACCATGGTCTTGCCGGCGCCCGTTTCACCCGTGACCACACTCAGGCCGGGCCCCAACGGCAAGGTGGCGTCGGTGATGACGCCGAGATCACGGATCCGGAGTTCCTCGATCATGGTTTACATCTCCTTTGTGGGGTCGGCCGCTCTGCCTGTCCGCACGTCCTGGGGCGTCGGCAAAGGGCTGGGCTTGAAGGTCCTGATCACGGGGGTAGGACCGGTGTGGATGTCAGCCGAACGGGGTGCCGGACCCCGCCAGCCGTGGATGGGCAGCTCAAACTTCCGCACGAGCCGGGCGGAGAACGGGGTCTGGTGGGTGCGGGCAAGCCGCACAGGCCGGGTGGACCGGGTTACTTCGATCCGGGCGCCGGGTGGGAGGTCCACGGAACGGCGGCCGTCGCACCAAAGCACGCCCTGGGCATCGGTCCTGGTGAGGATCTCCACGGCCAGCTTGGACCGCGGCGAAACCACGAGGGGTTTGGCGAAGAGGGCATGGGCGCTGATGGGGACAATCACGAGGGCCTCCACCTCCGGCCACACCACAGGCCCGCCGGATGAGAAGGCGTAGGCCGTGGAGCCCGTAGGGGTAGCAAGCACCACTCCGTCACAACCAAAGGACGTCAGCGGACGTTCATCCACTTCGGTCACCACTTCGATCATGCGCTCCCGGTCAGCCTTTTCAATGGCGGCTTCGTTGAGGGCCCAGGTATGCCAGATCTTTTGGCCCCGGACCCACACCTGGACATCGATGGTCATGCGCTCTTCCACTGTGTATTCGCGGCTGGCGATCCACTCGACTGTCTGGGCAAGATCGGCCCGCTCGCTCTCGGCGAGGAAACCAACGTGCCCGAGGTTGACGCCCAGCAGGGGAACATCGACGTTGCGGACCAGCTCGGCCGCGCGCAGGATGGTGCCGTCGCCTCCGAGAACCATGACGAGTTCGACATCTTCCAACCGGACGTCCTCGTGGAGTATCTCGATCGGCTTGTCCACCACGCCGTAGAACCGTTCGATGTCGTCCAGTTCAGACTTCTGCATCACGGGTATCAAGCCGGAGTAGTGGAGCTGCCCGCAGGCATCCCAGGCCGCGCGAAGGGAGTCCTCGCGCCCGGTGTGGGCAAGGACCAAAACGCGCCTGCTCATGGTGTTCTGCTTTCTAGTGGGTGGTCCAGATTCGTTCCATCAGTGCAGCAACTTCCTCGTCCCGCTCTTCGATCTTAGGCAACTCCGTCTGCATCCTGCGTTTTATCCACAGGAAGTACTCCACATTTCCGTCCTGGCCGGGCAGGGGACTCGGTGCCAGGCCGCAGAGTTCAAGCCCTGCGTCCACGGCCGCCCTGGCGACCTGGGCCACGGCGCGCCGCCGTTCATGATCGGAGGTGACCACGCCGGTGCGGCTCAGCCGTTCCTTGCCGACCTCGAATTGCGGCTTCACCATGAGCACCAGGTCTCCCCCGGGTTCGGTGCATGCAGCGAGCGGATGCAGAACCAGGGTGAGGGAAATGAAGGACAAGTCGGCCACGGTGAGCGCTGCCGGCCCGCCGATCTGCTCGGGCGTCATGTAGCGGACGTTGAGGCCCTCATGGACTGCGACGCGGGGATCGTTCCGCAGGGACGGCACCAACTGGTCATGCCCGACGTCGACCGCCACCACGTGCGCGGCACCTTGCCGGAGCAGCACGTCTGTGAAGCCACCGGTGGAGGCTCCGGCGTCGAGGCACCGCTTTCCTTCCACAATGACGGCAGGGAAAGCCGCCAGCGCCCCGGCCAGTTTGTGTCCGGCGCGGCTGACGTAAACGTCCTCGGCGTGGGCTTGAACATCAATTTCTGTCTCTTCGGAGACTTGTTGCGCTGCCTTGGCGAGAACGCTGCCTCCGGAACTGACCTTTCCGTCCGCAATGAGTTTCGCGGCATGGGTCCGCGATCTCGCCAATCCACGGCTGACGAGTTCCTGGTCGAGTCTGGCCATGCTCAGCGCTCGTCGGCGTCGAGGGCCGCCAGCAGGGAGTCGTGGATCTCGGCGTAGATACCGCTGTGCTCGGCCACGGGCACAGCGGAAATGCCCGCCAGCTGCTCCACGGCAGAGTCCACGGCGGCGTCACCTGTGGGGGCCGCGTCGTCCGGCCATGGGGCGTCGTGCGGTTCGGCGCTTTGCGGCTCGGGGCTTTGAAGCTCAGCGCTTTGCGGACCGCCGGCGCCCTCCGGGTGATCGTTCAACTCGCTCATTGGACCAGTCTAGTTTTCCAGCCATTCGAGCCGCGGCGATGTAGCCTCTGCCGCGTCGGGATTGGCGGCCCACCAGGCTGCGCACGCAGCACGCCAGGCGTCCAGGTCCTTCTCGGAACCGGAGACGGTGATCAGGCCGTCCTGGACTTCGGCGGTTGCCTTTCCGCAGCGGAACGTGCTGTCCTCCTCGACGATCTCTGGGTAGGGCTCGTACAGTTCCGTCAGGTCAGCCAGCAAGTAGCCCGGGCGTTCCGAGCTGCGTGCAGCAAGGATGGATTCGGGCGTGTCGACACCGGTGAGGACCGCCGCCGTCGCGAAGCCCGCACGGTTTCCACCAAGGATGTCGGTGTCCAGCCTGTCTCCCACGACGATCGGGCGCTCTGACTGCAGCCTCCGTGCCGCCGAATGGAAGAGCGGAGCCTCCGGTTTGCCAGCGACCCGTGGCTGTTTGCCAGTGGCGGACGCGACGGCGGCCACGAGGGTGCCGTTTCCGGGAGCAATCCCGCGGGCCTGGGGAATGGACATGTCCGTATTGGTAGCCACCCAGAGGGCGCCTGCGGCAACGACGTAGGAAGCCTCCGCAAGATCCTTCCACGCGATTTCCGGGTTGAAGCCCTGGACCACAGCCACAGGGTTGTCTTTGGCGCTGTGGACAGGTGTGAGGCCCACGAGTTCGATTTCGTGGGCCAGGGCCGGGCTGCCGGTGATCATTACCCGGGAACCCGGAGCCAGGAGTCCAGCCAAAAGGTCGCCTGCGGCCTGCGAAGAACTGACCACTTGGTTGTCCTCAGCAGGCGCGCCCAGTTCACGAAGATGCGCGGCAACCTGCGCCGGGGTACGCGAGGCGTTGTTGGTGACATAGCCGAGGCGCACCCCGACCGACTCGAGCCGCTGCAGGGACTCCACAGCGCCGGGAATCGCGTGCGGACCTGCGTAGACAACTCCGTCCAGGTCGGACAGAACGGCGTCAAAACGCGATACCAGTGAGGCCTCAGTCATTCTTGGTCTCTTCGCCGTCGGAAGCCTCTTCTCCGTCTTCCTCGTCTTCCTCGGCGTCATCGACGGAATCGCGGTCCGACTCGGCGTCGTCGGACTCGAAGTAGTCAGACTCGACGTCGTCGAGTTCTACGTCGTTCTGTTCCGTGTCGTCCTGTTCGGTGGTTTCGGAGGAGATGGCCGTCTCCGCGATCGCGGGCGCGGCCTCGGACGTGCTCTCTTCGGATCGCCCGGTGTTCTCTTCGATGTTCCGGAAACGGGGCTTGCGAACCTCGTTCTCGTCGTCCTCGCCGAGGTCGATGATGTCCGGATCCTCGAAGTCTCCAACGCCGAGGGCATTTTCGGCGACAACCGCCTGGCGCTGCCACTTGCCGGCTTCTTCCGTGCGACCCACTGCCGTCAGGGCGTCGGCGTAGGCACGGAACAGACGCGGGCTATAGGAGAAGGCGCGGTTGATGTCGAGCTGGATGATCTCCAGCTCAGCGACGGCGGCATCCAACTGGCCAAGATCGCTCCGGGCGCCGGAAGCCACAATGGCTAGCTCAACCTTGCCGGGAGCGTCGAGATCCTGGGCCTCGGGTGAACGGACGACGTCCAGCGCACGGTCCGGGCGCCCCAGACCGCGTTCGCAGTCGGCCATAAGGGGCAAATGGACGTTGGAGCCACTGATCCGGCGGTAGGTGCGGAATTCGCGAAGTGCTTCCCCATAGTGGCCGGCAGCGTAGGCAGTCAGGCCCACAGCCTCGCGGACAGCCGCCAACCTGCCACCACGGCGGCTTGCGGCGAGGGCATGCTGGAAGGACAGCTCAGGGTCGATATCGATGAGGCGGCCCGCCATCACCAGGTGCTTGGCAACCCAATCAGCGTTCATGCCTTCAAGGGTCTTGATCTGGTGCTTGGTGACCCGGTCGAGCTCCTGGCCTGTAACGTCGTCGTCGATCTCCGGGGAACGCTCGCGGTCCGGGCGGTTGGCGCTGCGCAGATCCGCCGCGTTGGGAACCCGGGCGGGACGCTCTTCCCAGGATCCGCCGCCGAAGCTACGTCCCTCGGTACGTGGGCCATCGAACTTGCGGGGACCTCGCTCGGGGCGGTCGTCGAAGCTACGGCGTTCTCCGTCGCCTTCGCGGCGCGGACGGTCACCGAACGGCTTCCGATCACGGTCACCGTCGCGGCTCGGACGATCACCAAACGGCTTCCGATCACGGTCACCGTCGCGGCTCGGACGATCACCAAACGGCTTCCGATCACGGTCACCGAAACTCGGGCGCGCATCCCCATCACGACGAGGACGATCACCAAACGGCTTCCTGTCACGATCACCGAACGGCTTACGATCCCGATCCCCCTCACGGCTCGGACGGTCACCAAACGGCTTCCGATCCCGGTCACCAAAACTCGGACGCGCATCCCCATCCCGACGAGGACGATCACCAAACGGCTTACGGTCGCCGTCGCGGCTCGGACGGTCACCAAACGGCTTACGATCCCGGTCACCGCCAGGAGCGCCGTCACGGTTTTCCCTGGAACGGAATCCTCGCGGGTCGCCCCCGGAATTGTTGTTGGCGCGGAACGGGCCGCGATCGCCCCGGCCACCGCCGAAGTTGCCGCGGTTGCCGCCGTTGTGCTCAGCCATGATGGATTCCTCCTGTTGTGAGCTGACCACTGGCGCATGCGCAGCCGCTCGTATCCGTATTTTGTTCTCACGCCGCCGGGATCCGGCTCGTATCTCTTATGTAATTCTAGGTGAACAGGCATCTGCGAACGCATTCGAGGGCCGCCTATTCAGCTTCCCGTGGGAATCATCACAACCCCAAGCATGACTGAGCCGCTAGGGCTGGCTTACAGATCCGAGTCCGGGATCGGAATCCTCAAACAACGCTCGCTCACATATACCGGGTTCTGGCCGGACGCCCGCTCACATATACCGGGTTCCGGCCGGATGCCGGCTCACATCTGCCGGGTTCCGGCCGGATGCCGGCTCACATCATGTGGGCGGGTGTCGGTCGTGGAACCTGGATAGGTGAGCCGGGGTTTGGGATTTCCCTGCCATATCCGAGCCGGGGTCTGCCAAAATGGCCCTATATCTGAGCGGGGGTTCGCGGAAACCGGGTGATAGGTGGGCCGGGGTTGGATGCCCCGGACGCCCGCTCAGTAATAAAGGGTTTTCGTGGGACGCCCGCTCAGGTATGCGGGGTTTTCGTGGGTCGCGGGCTCACCCTCGCTCGTGTGTTCGGGTGTTTTAAGTGGGTCAGGCCCCGACACGGTGTGTCGGGGCCTGGCCGGTGAATGGTTGTCCGGCGGTGTCCTACTCTCCCACACCCTCCCGGGTGCAGTACCATCGGCGCTGTGGGTCTTAGCTTCCGGGTTCGGAATGGGACCGGGCGTTTCCCCCACGCTATGACCGCCGTAACCCTGTTACCCGTCCCCGCACACACGTGGGTGCGGGGTGGGAAGATACGTGGTTACAACTTGTCCGGACCCGGTGAAGGGTTCGGTGGTGTTGTTATTCAGTTGTTGGTTCCATGGAACACACCCGGTGGCGGGTTGTTGTTCGGGAACCACATAGTGGACGCAAGCAGTGATCGTGTTTGTGTGGTGTAAGTTGTCGGCCTATTAGTACCGGTCAGCTTCAACAGTCTTTAGTCCTGTCTTCCACATCCGGCCTATCAACCCAGTGGTCTGGCTGGGGGCCTCTCACACACGAGGTGTATGGAAATCTCATCTTGAAGCGAGCTTCCCGCTTAGATGCTTTCAGCGGTTATCCCATCCGAACGTAGCTAATCAGCGGTGCACTTGGCAGTACAACTGACACACCAGAGGTTCGTCCGTCCCGGTCCTCTCGTACTAAGGACAGCCCTTCTCAAATTTCCTGCGCGCGCAGCGGATAGGGACCGAACTGTCTCACGACGTTCTAAACCCAGCTCGCGTACCGCTTTAATGGGCGAACAGCCCAACCCTTGGGACCTACTCCAGCCCCAGGATGCGACGAGCCGACATCGAGGTGCCAAACCATGCCGTCGATATGGACTCTTGGGCAAGATCAGCCTGTTATCCCCGAGGTACCTTTTATCCGTTGAGCGACGGCCATTCCACAATGTACCGCCGGATCACTAGTCCCGACTTTCGTCCCTGCTTGAGATGTCTCTCTCACAGTCAAGCTCCCTTGTGCACTTACACTCGACACCTGATTGCCAACCAGGCTGAGGGAACCTTTGGGCGCCTCCGTTACTTTTTAGGAGGCAACCGCCCCAGTTAAACTACCCATCAGGCACTGTCCCTGACCCGGATCACGGGCCGAAGTTAGATGTCCAAAGTGACCAGAGTGGTATTTCAACGATGACTCCACCCCCACTGGCGTGAGGGCTTCAACGTCTCCCACCTATCCTACACAAGCCACTCCGAACACCAATACCAAACTATAGTAAAGGTCTCGGGGTCTTTCCGTCCTGCTGCGCGTAACGAGCATCTTTACTCGTACTGCAATTTCGCCGAGTTTATGGTTGAGACAGCGGGGAAGTCGTTACTCCATTCGTGCAGGTCGGAACTTACCCGACAAGGAATTTCGCTACCTTAGGATGGTTATAGTTACCACCGCCGTTTACTGGGGCTTAAATTCTCAGCTTCGCCTTGCGGCTAACCGGTCCTCTTAACCTTCCAGCACCGGGCAGGAGTCAGTCCGTATACATCGTCTTGCGACTTCGCACGGACCTGTGTTTTTAGTAAACAGTCGCTTCCCCCTGGTCTCTGCGGCCCCGATCCCCTCCCACCAGCAAGTGGTGTTCAAGGTTGGGGCCCCCCTTCTCCCGAAGTTACGGGGGCATTTTGCCGAGTTCCTTAACCATAATTCTCTCGATCGCCTTGGTATTCTCTACCTGATCACCTGTGTCGGTTTGGGGTACGGGCGGCTGGGACCTCGCGCCGATGCTTTTCTAGGCAGCATAGGATCACCGGATCCCCCCATGACGGGGGTCCCATCAGATCTCAGGAACGTCATCAAAGACACAGCGACGGATTTGCCTATCGCTGACCCTACATCCTTAGACCGGGGCAACCATCGCCCGGCCCGGCTACCTTCCTGCGTCACACCTGTTAATACGCTTACCTCCCGGGATCAGGTCCCGCGCTCGGCCAAAACCCGCACACCACAAGGGTGATTGGGCAGGCTCCGGGCGGTTAGTATCCCCCGCTTGGCATGGGCGGTCCTTCGCCGGTACGGGAATATCAACCCGTTGTCCATCGACTACGCCTGTCGGCCTCGCCTTAGGTCCCGACTTACCCAGGGCAGATTAGCTTGACCCTGGAACCCTTGATCATTCGGCGGACGGGTTTCTCACCCGTCTTTCGCTACTCATGCCTGCATTCTCACTCGTGTAGGCTCCACCGCTGGTTTACACCGCGACTTCACCGCCCACACGACGCTCCCCTACCACTCCAGACGACTGAACCACGAAGGCTTGTCTACTATCTGAAATCCACAACTTCGGCGGTGTACTTGAGCCCCGCTACATTGTCGGCGCGGAATCACTTGACCAGTGAGCTATTACGCACTCTTTCAAGGATGGCTGCTTCTAAGCCAACCTCCTGGTTGTCTTCGCAACTCCACATCCTTTCCCACTTAGCACACGCTTAGGGGCCTTAGTTGGTGGTCTGGGCTGTTTCCCTCTCGACTATGAAGCTTATCCCCCACAGTCTCACTGCTGCGCTCTCACTTACCGGCATTCGGAGTTTGGCTGACGTCAGTAACCTTGTAGGGCCCATCGGCCATCCAGTAGCTCTACCTCCGGCAAGAAACACGCAACGCTGCACCTAAATGCATTTCGGGGAGAACCAGCTATCACGGAGTTTGATTGGCCTTTCACCCCTACCCACAGCTCATCCCCTCCATTTTCAACTGAAGTGGGTTCGGTCCTCCACGACGTCTTACCGTCGCTTCAACCTGGCCATGGGTAGATCACTCCGCTTCGGGTCTAGATCACGCCACTACACTCGCCCTGTTCAGACTCGCTTTCGCTACGGCTACCCCACACGGGTTAACCTCGCGACGTAACACTAACTCGCAGGCTCATTCTTCAAAAGGCACGCCGTCACCAGAATCAGACTGGCTCCGACGGATTGTAAGCACACGGTTTCAGGTACTGTTTCACTCCCCTCCCGGGGTACTTTTCACCTTTCCCTCACGGTACTGGTCCGCTATCGGTCATTAGGAAGTATTTAGGCTTATCAGGTGGTCCTGACAGATTCACACGGGATTTCTCGGGCCCCGTGCTACTTGGGATCCTCTCCAGGCGGCACACAACATTACGGTTACGGGGCTAACACCCTCTCCGGCCGGCCTTTCAAGACCGTTCACCTATGCCTGCACTCTCACCCCACCGGTCCGGCAGAACCAGTACGGAAAGTCCCACAACCCCGCCCATGCAACGCCCGCCGGCTATCACACATGGAACGGTTTAGCCTCATCCGCGTTCGCTCGCCACTACTAACGGAATCACTCTTGTTTTCTCTTCCTGCGGGTACTGAGATGTTTCACTTCCCCGCGTTCCCCCCACGCACCCTATGTGTTCAGATGCGGGTCACCAGATCACGCAAAACGCGTCTGGCGGGGTTTCCCCATTCGGACATCCTGGGATCACCGTTCGGTTATCAACTCCCCCAGGCTTATCGCAGATTCCTACGTCCTTCTTCGGCTCCTAATGCCAAGGCATCCACCGTGTGCCCTTAAAAACTTGACCACACAAGATCAAAAAACTTCTCGAGAGAACCAAACCCCCGAAAGGGCCGGGTTCATAAAAAGAAATTGCTGTAAGACACACACACCCCACCACCCCACAAGAGGCAATGACCATGCGCGTGCCTAGATGCTCGCGTCCACTATGTAGTTCTCAAACAACAACCCCGTACCACACACCCCCCGCA
>NZ_JBYSXB010000069.1:0-13385 GCF_058781765.1 Arthrobacter sp. FW306-1B-G06A
TGCGCGGTGGTGGAGGCCACGGGTGCCCTGACGCCGCCGGTGGTCCAGGACGTGAGCCCGGATTCGAACCCGCCGTTGGTGACCCCGGGAACCGGGGCCGTCGGGGTCACCGGAGCCGAGGCCGCCGACGGCGCGGAAGTGCCGACGGCGTTCGTCGCCGTCACGGTAAACGTATACGCCGTGCCGTTGGTGAGTCCGGTGACAGTCGCCGTCGTCGAGGGCGGACTCCCGGAGACCGTCACCGGAGCCAGGGCCGTGCCGCCCGTGGAAGGCGTCACCGCATACGAGGTGATCGGGGAGCCGCCGTTGCCCGGCGCCGTCCACGACACGGCCGCCGAGGCGTTCCCCGCCGTCGCGCTCACGCCGGTCGGCGCGGCAGGCGCTGTCGGGGCCGTCGGGGTGACGGGTGGCGAGGCGGCTGACGGTGGTGACATCCCGACGGCGTTCGTCGCCGTGACCGTGAACGTATACGCCGTACCGTTGGTCAGCCCGGTGACAGTCGCCGTCGTCGAGGGCGGGTTCCCGGTAACCGTCACCGGAGTCAAAGCCGTGCCGCCGGACGAAGGCGTCACAGCATACGAAGTGATGGGGGAGCCGCCGTTGGCCGGCGCCGTCCAGGACACCACCGCCGAAGCGTTACCCGCCGTCGCGGCCACCCCCGTGGGAGCAGCCGGCGCCGTCGCCGCGGCCTGGGTGATGTCGATCATCGAATAGTCGTCCGTGGTGATCGAACCGTTGGATTGGATGTTCAGTCCGTAACTGATTCCCGAGGCACCTGCCGGGAGCGCCGGTGTGGTCCACGTGATTTGCGTCCAATTACTGCTCGCGTTGAACAACGGGCTCGCCGTCCAATAGGTCCAGTACCCCGTTCCGGTGCGGTAGTAGACCTCGAATTGGGTGATGACATTGGATTTATACCAAGCGCTGAGCTGATAGATATGGCCCGGAGTGCCCGTGGGAGAACAGCCGCCAAGATCCAGGGCTGGCAGGAGTTTCGCGTCACCGCTGACATAGCCGCTCATAGTCAGTCGTTCTGCGTTATTGCCCGTGTGGCCAGGCGAGACCACTGAAAAGCTGGGGGTGTTGGTGCCGTATCCACCAGCAGCCCAGCACAGCGGAATCCCGCTGGTCAGTGTCTCGAGGCTCGGGTTCTGGATCATGTTGGTCCCCTGGGGAGGCGGGGGCGGCACCGGCGGGCCGGAGACGAGGGGCTGGACCGCGCCACCGATTACCTGGTCAACCGTCTTCACGGCGATGCTGCCCGCTGCCTGTTGTTGCGCTAGCCAGGAAGCGAATTGGTTGAACAGGCTGGGGCTGATGGTAAGGGTGGGATCGGTCCCCACGGCGATGTGGTGGAACGTCAATTGAACCCAGCCACCGCCGGCAGCCTGTGCCCTGGTCACGGAGTTTTCAAGGTTGGACAGCGTCCATGTGCTGTCCACTTCCTCCGGTGCCGCGGTGTCATAGGGGTTGGCGGGCGGAATGGTTTCGGCAGCCGGTAGCCCGGGATCGTCCTTGCTGTAAAGGTCCCCGAGCCCGCGTGCACTGTTGAACCCGCAATTCTTCACGATGGTCTGCACGGCGGGGTCCAAGGAGGCGAAGGGGTAGGCGAAGCTGGTGACCTTGAAGCCCATGTTTGCCAGGGCCACCCTGCCGTTGCACACCTGGCGCGTCACTTCATCCGAGGTCAAGGTGACCAGGTCGGGGTGGGTGACCGTGTGCCCGGCAATCTCATTTCCGTCGGCGAAAAGCTGCTGCAGGTTCGCCGAGGTGAAATAGCTCGGCTGATCGACCCATCCGGAGGGGACGAAATAGGTGCCGTGGAGTCCGAGGTTCTTCAGCGTGGCTGCGGCGGTCAGTTGGTCGGCGTTGCCGTCATCGAAGGTCAGCGTGATGACGGTGTTTGCAACCGCATGAGCCGGCAAAGCAAAGCCACTGAGAAGTGCCAGGACCATTGCCGCGCACGCTCCAACGGCGGCCCAACGGACGCCGACGCGCCGCGTCACCGCCTGCTCCTGAATCGAGAGTCCAGCCACTCCGCTCACCGTCCATTCGAAGCCCGGGCAACCGTCAAGGGCGGGAGCGTTCCCACCCTAGGTCTTCGGCCGATGATAGGGCCTTGGATTCTTCCGCGTCTTGAGTGGGCTCACCCGGCTGGGCGGCAGCTTCGCCTAGCGATCCTGAGTGTGCTCACCCGATTGGGCAGCAGAAAGGCCGGCGGGCACCCCAGGTTTGATTAACTAAGCTTGAGCGCCTTGACCGCACTCAACACTTTGGTGAGGGATTCCTTCGCGTCGCCAAACAGCAGTGTGGTCTGCGGTTCGTACATGAGTTCGTTCTCGATTCCCGCGAATCCCGGCCGCATGGAGCGCTTCAGGAAAACTACTTGTCGCGCGTCGGCCACTTCAAGGATGGGCATGCCGTAGATCGGCGAACCCGCGGTGGTTTTCGCGGCCGGATTGACGACGTCGTTCGCGCCGACCACCAGCGCGACGTCGGCTGTCCGGAATTCCGAGTTGATCTCGCCCATTTCCTTGAGGGACTCATAGGGCACATTGGCTTCGGCAAGCAGGACGTTCATGTGCCCGGGCATGCGGCCGGCCACCGGATGGATGGCGAAATCCACGTCGATGCCCCGCGCCTCCAACGCAAGGGCCAGCTCGGCCGCCGTGTGCTGCCCTTGTGCTACCGCGAGCCCGTAGCCGGGAACAATAATGACCCGTTGCGCATAGCCAAGGAGCACGGCCACGTCTTCGGGGCTGGAGGAGCGGACGGGGCGGTCGCTCACCGCCGTCGACCCCGCCATCGAGCCTCCCTTGAACGCGCCAAAAAGGATGCCGGCAACACTGCGGCCCATGGCCGCGGCCATGGCCCTGGTAAGGATGGTGCCAGAGGCACCCACCAACGTGCCGGCCACCACCAAAAGCACATTGCCAAGCACCAGGCCCGAGGCTGCCACGGCCAGGCCGGTGAAGGCATTCAGCAGCGAGATGACGATCGGCACGTCCGCGCCGCCTACAGGGAGCACCAGCAACACGCCCGCCGCCAGACCGAGCACCAAAAGCAGGAATGCGAGCGCGATGGAACCGCTAAAAACGACGGCGACGGCGGCACCCACCGCCGCTAGCAGCACCGCCCCCATGAGGGTCGGCAGACCGGGGAACACCACGGGGCGGGTGGTCATGAGCTCCTGGAGTTTGGAGAACGTGATGGCGGAACCCGCGAAGGACACCGCGCCCACCAGCAGCGTGAAGACGATCGCCACGCGCACCCAGTGGTCCTCCGTGTGCGCTAGTTCCAAGAGTGCAACGAGCGCTGCGGCACCACCGCCCACGCCATTGAAAAGCGCGACGAGCTGCGGCATCTGGGTCATCTTGACCTGGCGCGCGACCGGCGCGGCAACGCCCGAACCGATCACCATGGCGCCCAGGATCCAGGGAACGTTGTCCATCTTGACCGAGAGGAAGACCGTGGCGACGGCGAGCGCCGCACCGAATGCGCCCACCAGGTTGCCTCGCCGGGCGGTTCGTGGCGAATTGAGTCCCTTGAGCGCGAGGATGAAACAGACTGCGGCCGCGAGGTAGAGGAGCGAAGTCCACACCGGATCGATGAGGGTCATCGCGTGCGCTCCTTGGACGCAGCGTCTATGGACTCCGGCTTCCCGCCGGGCGGCGCAACGCGTTTACGGCCGCGGAACATCTCCAGCATGCGGTCGGTCACCACGAATCCGCCTACCAGGTTGGCGGTGGCGAGGACGACGGCGAGCAAGGCCACCGCGAGGACCCATGGGTCCGAGGCCTGCCCCGCGACGATGATCGCGCCCACCAGGATGATTCCGTGGATGGCGTTCGCGCCGGACATCAAGGGAGTGTGCAGTGTGCTTGAGACCTTGGAGACCACTTCGAAGCCCACGAAGACGGCCAGGACGGTGATGGTGAGCAGGGCGATTCCGTCCATCAGGAAACCCCCTCATTGGCAGAGCTCACGGATTCAGCCGTCTCGGCGGAGAGCGCAGCAAGCGCCTCGGCCGTCGGACCGTGCCGCACCTCGCCGTCGTGCGTCAGGCACGCACCCGCCACCACCTCATCGCCGAAGTCCGGGACGACGGCTCCATCACACGTCATCAGGGCCAGCAGGTTCGCCACGTTCTTCGCGTAGAGGCGCGAGGCGTCAGCGGGCATGGCGGAGGCGGCATCCTTCATCCCCACCAGGGTGACCGTGCCTTGGCCGTCCGCCGTCGCGATTTGAAGATCCAGCCCCGGTACCGAGCCCTCCACGTTGCCGCCGGACTCTGCGGCGAGGTCGACGACCACCGAGCCCGGGCGCATGTGCTGGACCATTTCGCGGCTCACGAGGAGAGGGGCCCGCCGTCCGGGGACCGCCGCCGTCGTGATGAGCACATCCGCCTGGGCCACGTGCGGGGCGAGCAGCTCACGCTGCAGGGCACCGCGGTCGGCGCTGAGTTCGCGCGCGTAGCCGCCGGACGATTCGGCCGTCTCCACGTCGAGTTTGATGAAGGTGCCGCCCATGGATGCGACCTCGTCCGCCGAGGCGGGCCGGATGTCGTTGGCGGAGACGCGTGCGCCCAGCCTTTTCGCGGTGCCGATGGCCTGCAAGCCTGCCACGCCCGCTCCCAGCACCAGCACACGGGCCGGGGGAATGGTTCCGGCGGCCGTCATGTAGAGCGGAAAGAAGCGCGGGAGCCGCATGGCCGCCTCGAGCACGCAGCGGTACCCGGCCACCAGGGCCTGGGAGGTGAGCGCATCCATGGATTGTGCCCGGGAAATGCGCGGCACCAGCTCAAGCGCGAAGGATGTCACGCCCGCTTCGGCGAGCGCGCGGACGGTGGGAAGTTCCGACGACGGCGAGGCCAGGCCAACGGTGACGGCGCCCCGTCGCAGCGCGGCCGCCGTCGTTGGTTCGAGTGGGCGGACGTGAGCGTAGACGTCCAGTCGGGCCAGGTCCAAGTCGGGGACGATGAGCGCGCCTGCTTGGCGGTAGTCCTCGTCGCTGTGGCCCGCAGCGCCTCCGGCTCCGCTTTCGACGACGACGTCCAGTCCCAGTCCGGCCAACTGCGTGACCGTCTCCGGCGTCGCAGCCACACGACGTTCACCATCGAGCCGTTCCCGCGCTATGCCAAGTTTCACGCGCGCTCCCTTTCCGAAACCCCAACGTCCTTCTGAACAGCATTGTCCCGCGCCGTTGTTGGCTTGAGTCTAGGACGCGGAAGGCCCGGGCGGGAGTAGGTGTGGCGGCGGCGTCCGGCCATTCCCATCTTCGGGCTGCTCTAATAAGCTCGCTGTGGGCTGGGAGACTCCAGTTACCGCACCGTCGATGAGCCGGTTCCGGCCGCGCCGTCGGGAAGGAACACAGTCATGGCAACGTACAAGATCGGATACTTCGTCGGCAGCCTTTCAAGCCGCTCCATCAACCGGGTCCTGTCCAAGGCGCTCATCAGCGTAGCGCCGGAAGAGCTCGAATTCACCGAGATTCCCATCAAGGACCTGCCCTTGTACAGCCCGGACTACGACGCCGACTACCCGCCTGCCGGCCGGGCCCTCAAGGACGCGATCGCGGCGTCGGACGGCATCCTGTTCGTTTCCCCCGAGTACAACCGCTCCGTCCCCGGCGCCTTGAAGAACGCCATCGACTGGGGATCGCGGCCGTGGGGAACCAACTCCTTCGCGCGCAAGCCAACAGGAATCATCGGCACATCACCCGGAAGCATCGGGACGGCCGTGATGCAGGCATCCATGCGTAGCGTCCTGAGCTTCCTCGACGCACCTCAGCTGAATGCTCCCGAGGCCTACATCAAGTTCAATCCGGCGGCCTACAACGAGGACGGATCGGTCAGGGACGAAGGCACGGCATCCATCCTGCGCCACTACATGGAGGAGTACAGCGCGTTCGTCGAGCGCGTCCTGGCCGCCAACGCTCCCGGGCACATCGGCGACGAACACCCGGACGGCGCCAAGCTGACGCGGTGATGCGGTGGGTGCAGCTTCGCCCGCGCCGCGAGCCCACGCGCTACAACGCGCCGTGGCAACCACGCCCGGATCTACCCATGTGGTAATTTTCGCGAGGATCAATACCGGCTTGCCCGTCATCGGGAGCCCAGTCCTTCGGAGATTTCATGGGGTCTTTGCGTGCGTGGCTGAGGCGTGGTGCCACTGGCGTTGCTGGCGCAATGGGCGTCCTGCTGATCTTGTCCGGCCTTGCGGCGCCCGGCGCCTGGGCTGCCGGCACGGGCGGTTCCACGAGCGCGCCGGTCGCCGTCGTGGGAACTTCGGCGAGGCCGACGGCGGCCGGAGCCTTCATTCCGATCTCACCCGCCAGGCTCCTGGACACCCGTACCAGCACGCCTGTGGGCCCCGACGGGACCGTGTCCTTCCAGGTGGGCGGCATGAACGGAATTCCCGCTGCGGCCGCGGCGGTGGTCTTCAATCTCACCGTCACCGGCCCGCAATCGTTCGGATTCATCACGGCCTACGCTTCCGGTGCCGCACGGCCGAACTCCTCCAACGTGAACTTCGCTGCCGGCCAGACCGTACCGAACTCCGTGACAGTACCGGTCGGCGTCGACGGCAAAGTCACCCTTTTCAACCGCTCCTCCGGCAGCACCCAGCTGATTGCCGACGTGTCCGGGTACTACCTCCCCGGAACGCCGACCGTACCCGGCGCCTTCGTCCCAATAGCCCCAGCCAGGCTGCTGGACACCCGCGGCAGCACGCCTGCGGGCCCTGACGGAACAGTGTCTTTCCAAGTGGGAGGCGTGGGCGGGATTCCGGCTTCGGTCTCGGCGGTGAGTTTCAACCTCACCGTGGCGAATCCGACGTCGTTCGGGTTCATCACGGCCTACGCCTCCGGAACCACGCGGCCGAACTCTTCAAACATCAACTTCGCCACAGACCAAACGGTTCCGAACTCCGTAACGGTTCCAGTCGGCGTCGACGGCAAAGTCACCCTCTTCAACCGTTCCTCCGGCAGCACCCAGCTGATCGCCGACGTCGCCGGCTATTTCCTCTCAGGGACCCCGAGCGCTCCGGGCGCTTTCGTTCCCGTGAATCCCGCACGACTCCTGGATACACGGAACAGCGCGCCGGCAGGTCCGGACGGGACGGTGTCCTTCCGCGTGGGCGGCGCGGGCGGGATTCCCGCCAACGTCGCGGCCGCGGTTTTCAACCTGACCGTCACCGGCCCGCAATCGTTCGGGTTCATCACCGCTTACGCTTCGGGGAGCATCCGGCCGAATGCGTCCAATGTGAATTTCGCGAGCGGCCAGACTGTTCCGAGCTCCGTCACAGTCCCCGTGGGGGCCGACGGCAAGATCACCCTCTTCAACCGTTCCGACGGCGCCACGCAGCTGATCGCCGACGTCGCGGGCTACTACCTACCCGGAGCGTCAAGCGGTTCAGCTGTCACCTGGGGTAACAACCAATCCAGCCAGCTGGGCAACGGGACCACCCCTTACCTCGCCAGCCCTGCCGCCGTTACCGGCCTCTCGGGAGTCCAGTCGATCGCCGGCGATGGTTCCACCAGTTACGCGCTGCTGGCCGACGGGACCGTACGCGCCTGGGGCAGCAACCAGTCCGGGCAGCTCGGCAACGGAACCACCAACGACAGCAGCACTCCCGTGCAAGTCCAGGGCCTCAGCGGTGTCACATCGATCACGATCAACGGTCGCACAGCATACGCACTCCTCGGCGACGGGACCGTACGCGCTTGGGGCGAGAGTTCCACCGGACAACTCGGCAGCGGGATCACCTTCAGCAGCACCCCCCTCCAGATCCAAGGCCTCACTGGCGTCACCGCGATCACGGCCACTTATTACGGCGCATATGCCCTGCTCAATGATGGAACCGTCCGTGCTTGGGGTTCCAACTTCGTGGGTCAACTCGGCAACGGCACCACAGGAATCGGAAGCAGCGCGCCGGCCCAGGTCACCGGCCTCACGGGGGTCGCCGCCGTCACCGCCAGCGACTTCAGCGCCTACGCACTGTTGTCCGACGGGACCGTCCGGGCATGGGGCGACAATTCGAGCGGGCAGCTTGGCAGCGGAACCTCCGCCAACAGCAGCAACAGACCGGTTCAGGTCCAAGGCCTCAGCGGCGTCACCTCCATCGTGGCCAGCAACTACAACGCGTACGCGCTACTGGCCGACCGGACCGTGCGTTCCTGGGGCGCGAACGGGAGCGGCCAGCTCGGAAACGGGACGACGTCGGAGAGCTACACCCCGGTCCGCGTCCAGGGGACCAGCAACGTCATGTCCATGGCAGCCGGCAAAGGCAGCGTATACGCCGTACTTGGCGACGGGACAGCACGGGCATGGGGCCTCAACCAGTCCGGGCAGCTCGGCACCGGGACCACCACCAACAGCCCCACTGCCATCCAGGTAAGCGGCCTCACCACGGCCTTGTCCATCACTGCTGGCAAGGGGGACACCAACAACCCGGTGGCGTATGCCGTGCTGCGTGACGGGACGGTCCGTGCCTGGGGCGTCAACTCGACCGGACAACTCGGCAACGGCTCTACCGCTAACAGCAACGTTCCCACCCAAGTCACGGGTCTCACCGGTCTAGCGGGAACAGCATCGATCTCGGCGGCACGAGGGACCGCATTCGCCGTGCTTGCAGATGGAACCATCCGCGCATGGGGTGACAATTACAACCACCAACTCGGCGTTACCGGCACAACTTCGTTCAGCAACGTGCCGCTTGGCGTCACGGGACTGTCCGGGGTCGCCATGGGAGCCCAAGGTCCCAGCACCAAGTACGCCGCGCTGGTCAACGGAACGGTGTGGGCCTGGGGCGGGAACAGCTTCGGCCAGCTCGGGAACGGCACCACGAGCGATAGCAGCGTGCCCGTCCAAGTCAGCGGACTCTCCGGAGTCGTATCCATCACCGCCAGCGGAGGCACGGCCTACGCCCTGCTGGGCGATGGAACGGTGTGGGCGTGGGGCGACAATTCCTCCGGCCAGCTCGGCAATGCAACCACCAGCAACAGCAGCGTCCCCGTCCAGGTCCAGGGGGTCACCAGGGCCGGCTCCATCACAGCCAGCGGGGGCTCCGCCTACGCGGTTCTGACTGACGGGACGGTGCGCGCCTGGGGCAGCAACCAATCCGGGCAACTGGGCAACGGCACCAACGCCGACAGCAACACCCCGGTCCAAGTCACCGGCCTCACGGGCGTCTCCTCCATCACGGCCAGTTACGGCACGGCGTACGCAGTCCTGGCTGACGGGACGGTCCGGGCCTGGGGCTACAACGGCTATGGCCAGCTGGGCAACGGCACCAACGCGAACGCCAACACCCCGGTCCAAGTCTCCGGTTTGGCAGGAGCCGTGTCCCTCGCAGCCAACGGCGGCACGGCTTACGCGGTGTTGGGGAACGGGACAGTCCGGGCTTGGGGGGCCGGTACGTATGGCGAGCTAGGCAATGGCACCGCCAGCAGCAGCGTGCCGGTCCAAGTTCCGGGTCTCACCGAGGTCGCGAGCGTCGCCGCAAGCGAAATCTCGGCGTACGCGGTCCTCAGGGATGGAACAGTCCGCGCATGGCGCCAACTGGTATGGCCAGCTGGGGAACGGCACCACCACTGACAGCCCCGCCCCGGTGCAGGTCCAGGGCCTCACCGGGGTGAGCTCGCTGGCATGCACCATGTACGACGCATTCGCTGTGCTCAGTGATGGAACGGTCCGCGCCTGGGGTGACAACGCGCAGGGTCAACTTGGCAACGGCGCCGCGAGCAGCAGCAACACACCCGTCCAGGTCCAAGGCCTCACGGGCGTGACGAGCTTGTGGCTCTAGACATTCGGCCCCGAGCGCCTCTGCTAGTGCTTGGCGGCAATATCCGCCGAAATCAGCCCGGCAGTGCGTACGATTTCGTCGCGAACCGACTCGATATAGGCTCGCGGATCACGCTGCGCGGCGACGTTTTGGGCCTGGAGCGAGACGTTGACGGCGGCCACCACCTTGCCGGCAGCGTTGCGAACGGGCGCTGCCACGGACATAAGTCCGAGCTCCAGCTCTTGGTCCAAAACGCACCAATCCTGCCTGCGCACGCGGTCCAGCTCGGCCACCAGCTCTTCGCGGGACGTGATGGTCCGCGGCGTCAGGGCTTTGAACTCCACCGAGGACAGGTACTCGTCCAGTTTCTGCGGCGTCAGGCCAGCCAGAAGCACCCTACCCATGGACGTGGCGTAGGCGGGAAAGCGGGTGCCCACCGAGATCCCGACCGTCATGATCCGGCGCGTGGTCACGCGGGCCACGTAGAAGATGTCCGCGCCATCCAGTACCGCGGCCGACGTCGACTCCCCCAGTTTGAGGGAAAGTTCTTCAAGGTGCGGCTGTGCGAGCTGGGGCAGGGACAACGCCGACAGGTACGAATAGCCAAGCTGCAACACCATCGCCGTGAGGGCGAAGGTCTTGCCATCCGTGCGGACATAGCCCAGCTCAACCAGGGTATGCAGGAACCGTCGCGCCGTGGCACGCGTCAGGTTAGTGCGTGCCGCCACCTCACTGAGCGTCATGACGGGGTTGGCCGCGTCGAAAGCGCGGATCACGGACAATCCGCGTGCCAGCGATTGCACGTACTGGTCGTTGGCCTGGGGAGCACCCGCCTGCGGGGCTCCGGCTACTGCTGCGTCGGTCATGGTTACCAATCTTATTGGCGCGAACTGGCAGCACTTGCCCCGTGGATTGCTTCCAGAGGGCATCTGCTGCCAGCTCGCGCTGCCCTTTAGACGCCGACGACGGCGCCCGCCGCCTTCAGCGGGACCGGCACCAGGGCTTGGAGTTCTTCGAAGGTGCAGCCGAACGTCTCACGCACGGTCACGCCGTCGGGTCCTATCAGGAAGACTGCTTTGTCCGTGTACACGCGCGTCACGCAGCCCACGCCGGTGAGCGGGTAGCTGCAGTGCTCCACGAGTTTGGACACGCCCTCGCGGGTCAGGAGCGTCATCATGACGAACACGTCCTTCGCGCCGGTGGCCAGGTCCATCGCCCCGCCGACGGCCGGGATGGCGTCCGGTGCTCCAGTGTGCCAGTTGGCGAGGTCCCCCGTGGCGGATACCTGGAACGCGCCGAGCACGCAGATATCCAGATGGCCGCCGCGCATGATCGCGAAGGAATCGGCGTGGTGGAAGTACGAGGCGCCGGGAAGCTCGGTGACGGGGATCTTGCCGGCGTTGATGAGGTCGCCGTCGATCTCCTCGCCCTTGGCCTCAGGGCCCATCCCGAGCATCCCGTTCTCCGTATGGAGGGTGATGTTCTGCTCTTCGGTGAGGTAATTGGAGACGAGCGTGGGCTGGCCGATGCCGAGGTTCACGAACGAGCCGGGAGCGATGTCCCGCGCCACGAGCCGCGCGAGATCGTCGCGTCCCAAGGGTGTTGTTGACGTTTGGATGCTCATGTCAGGCCACCTTCACGATGCTGTTGACGTAGATTCCCGGGGTCACCACGTTCTCCGGGTCCAGGGCGCCGGTCGGGACGATCTCCGACACCTGGACGATGGTGTGTTTGGCCGCGGCGGCCATGATGGGGCCGAAATTCCGGGCGGTCTTGCGGTAGACGAGATTGCCCTTGCCGTCGGCCTTGAGCGCCTTGATGAGTGCGACGTCGGCGTGGATGGGCGTCTCGAACACTTGCCATTTGCCGTCGAGGAAGCGCGTGTGCTTGCCTTCCGCGAGCATGGTGCCGTAACCGGTGGGGGTGAAGAACCCGCCAATACCCGCGCCGGCGGCCCGGATGCGCTCGGCGAGGTTCCCTTGCGGGACGAGTTCCAGTTCGATTTCGCCGGCCTTGTACTTGGCGTCGAAGTGCCAGGAATCCGACTGGCGCGGGAAGGAGCAGATCATCTTCCGGACCCGCCCTTCCTTGATCAGCAGTGCAAGGCCTTGGTCGCCTTGGCCGGCGTTGTTGTTCACCACGGTGAGGTCGGTGGCGCCGGAATCGAGCAGCGCGTCGATGAGTTCGAACGGCTGGCCCGCATTGCCGAAGCCCCCGATCATGACGGTGGAGCCGTCCTTGATGCCGGCGATGGCCTCGCCGACGGTGTCAATGAATTTCAGCATTTCCTCTAGGCTCCTTTTCCGGCTACACCGGAGGTGACGTTCTCCAGCACCACGGCCAGTCCTTGCCCGACCCCGATGCAGATGGCCGCGACACCCCATCGCTCACCAGAAGCCTGCAGGCTGCGGGCCAAGGTGCCCAGGATCCGGGTGCCGGAGGCGCCCAGCGGGTGGCCCATCGCAATCGCTCCGCCGTGCCGGTTCACGATGGACGGATCGATACCCCACGCATCGATGCAGGCCAGGGACTGCGCGGCAAAAGCTTCGTTAAGTTCGACGGCGCCCACCTGCTCCCAGCCGATTCCCGCCTTCGCGAGTGCCTTGTTGGCGGCCTCAACCGGGGCGTAGCCGAAGAACTGCGGATCGTTTCCGTGTGCTCCGCGGCCGGCGATGCGGGCCAGCGGCTCCAGCCCGAGCAGCCCGGCGGCGCTTTCGCTGCCGATCCACGCCGCGGACGCGCCGTCGGACAGCGGAGAAGCGTTGCCCGCCGTGACCGTTCCACCCTCCGGACCGCCGGCCTCGGGACGGAACACGGTCTTGAGCCCGGCCAGCTTCTCCGCCGTCGAACCCGCCCTAATGCCTTCGTCCCGGACCAGCTCGGTGCCCGGAACCGGGGTCACCAGCTGGTCGTAGAAGCCCTCGTCCCACGCCGCGGCCGCGAGGTTGTGCGAGGCCGCGGCGAACTCGTCCTGCCGTTCGCGGGTGATCCCGTACTTCTCGCGCAGCCGCTCCGTGGCCTCGCCCAAGGAAATGGTCCAATACTTCGGCATCGCCGGATTCACGAGGCGCCAGCCCAGCGTGGTCGAAGCCAGGGTCATGTCGCCAGCAGGGTACGGCTTGGACGTCTTGGGCAGCACCCAGGGTGCACGCGACATGGACTCGGCCCCGCCCACGAGCATCAGCTCGGCGTCGCCGGCGTTGATCTGGCGGGAGGCGATGATCGCGGCATCCAAGGATGACCCGCACAAGCGGTTGACCGTGGTGCCCGGAATCGACGTCGGAAGCCCGGCCAGCAAGGTGGCCATGCGGGCGACGTTCCGGTTCTCCTCGCCGGCGCCGTTGGCGTTCCCGAACACCACCTCGTCGATCCGCTCAACATCCAAAGCAGGGGCCCGCTTGACGGCTTCGCGCACCACGTGGGCAGCTAGGTCGTCCGGGCGCACCCCGGCAAGGCCGGAGCCGAATTTTCCAAAAGGTGTGCGCACGGCGTCGTACACATACGCCTGGTTCATGGGGTCTCCTCTAAGTTTCTGTGATCCCAACCAACTCGCAGTTAATGTCGTTATGAGGGCTCAAAACGACATCTAATGCGAGTTAGTTG
>NZ_JBYSXB010000006.1:0-82086 GCF_058781765.1 Arthrobacter sp. FW306-1B-G06A
TTGCCAACTACATCGCCCGATCACTCCTCGAAACCGGCGGATTCAGACCGCGATTACACCCTCAAATGCGATGAGCCCGTTTACCCCACGGAAACGATGAAAACCGCTGACATGTCACGGACTGTGCACCGCATGAAAATCCCCTAGATTTAGCGGATTTTCAAGACAACACAAGCCGTTGGCAACCAACGAAATATGCCCTCCCCTGAGAAGAGGTCAGGGGTTCGAATCCCCTTAGCTCCACAGTGAAGGCCCTTTGACCTGCGGAAACGTGGGGGTGAGGGCCTTTTTTGCGTCGAAAATGGGGCCAACCCGACGGCCATATCCTCCCGGCCCCGGCACCACAGCGAGAACCTGTTTAACGCTCTCGGTCATGCCGTTTGCGGGAGAGCGCCTCCGCAAACTCGAGCGGGTCTGAGCCCCGCTTGCTGGAAGTCTCTGCCGGGTGGGTGGAGGAGGTCCGTCGCCGACCGGCAGCGGTCAGTGTGGCTGATTTTTGCGGAGGTATTCCCGCAGTCCGGGGATGGCGAAGTCGGTTTTTCCGTGGCCGGTTGATTCGATGAGGCCTGCGGCGAGGAGTCTGGTCCGGTATTTGGCCACGAGAGTGGGCCGTGAACCGGTCCGCCGGACGATGTCCCCGGCCGTGGAGGGTCCATCGTCGATGGCCATTGCGTGCAGGATCTCCTGGTCTTTGGCGGATGCCGCGGCGAGGGCGGCTTCAATGACGACGCGTTCGTTGCGTCGGATGGCGGCGGCAATTGCCCGGTCGACGGCGGCGGAGGAGAGGCCGCCGTTGTTATTCTCGGCCTCGCGCCAGAGGAAGTAGCCGACCAGTTGGATGAGGAAGGGGTAGCCTCCGGTGGTTGTCGCTGCCTTGTGCACCAGGTCCGGGTCGATGGTGATCCCGGCGGCGGCGAAGGTTTCCGTGAAGGATGTCTCGACATCGCGTACCGCGGCGGCATGGAGATCGATCTTGTCGGCTCTGCGAAGGAATGTTGCCACGCCCTCGTTCAGGAGATCCGATACGGCAGAGGGAAGGCCTGCAAAGATCAGTGCGATGGGCAGCCGGTCTTGGATGAAGTGCTGGACGTTGGCCGCCAGCTGGGCCAGTTCGGCTCGGTCGGCGGCATGGATCTCGTCGACGGTGATGAGGAGCCCGGTCCCGCGTTCGTCGAGAAGCTTCAGGAGTGTTTCCCCCAGTTCCCACCAGTCCACCTGGCGTTCGGGCGAAAGTTGGGACGTGACACTGAACCCGGCAATCGAAATCCCTGTGATACGACGGCGGGATTCGGGTTGGTCGTCAAGCTCCTGGATGAGTCGGCGCATCTTTTCGCCGATCCGACCCATGAAGGTTCCGGTCGCGGTCTCGGCCACCACTGCCCATCCGTGCTCCTGGGCAAGGTCATGGGCAGCTCCC
Source organism: Arthrobacter sp. FW306-1B-G06A (assembly GCF_058781765.1). Taxonomy (NCBI): domain Bacteria; kingdom Bacillati; phylum Actinomycetota; class Actinomycetes; order Micrococcales; family Micrococcaceae; genus Arthrobacter; species Arthrobacter sp. FW306-1B-G06A. The sequence goes on from NZ_JBYSXB010000006.1 coordinate 1,418, forward strand.
AGCATGACCGTCTTGCCGATGCCGCGGGCACCGGTGAAGATGGACAGGAGTCCAGGGGCTCCGGAACCGAGCTGAAGGCCATATTCGAATTCATCCAGGAGTCCGGAGCGGCCGATGACTTCCGGTGGGGTGGCTCCGGCCGTAGGCCGGAACGGGTTGTCCATGTTGAGCACGCCACGTTCCTCAGGTGAATTTGGGTGAATTTGGTGAATTTGGGTATCCGGGTGAATTTGGTGAACTTTTTGCCATGATACTCGTGTTCCTCGGATCCGAGCCACTGAGGGGACCATCGGGGGTAGACGATCTGCGTCGGAAGGACGGCGCCGAAGATGAAGATGCAGCATTCGCGCGTTTGGAGAGGGCAACCTTTGGAAGACAATAAAATATGCCCTCCCCTAAGAAGAGGTCAGGAGTTCGAATCTCCTTAGCTCCACAGTGAAGGCCCTTTGACCTGCGGAAACGTTGGGTGGGAGGGCCTTGCTCGTGCCGATCCTTAGCTCATCCGCTCAGCCAGGGACACAATGATCCCCTCTGGACCTCGAACGTACGCCATGCGCCAGGCTCCCTCGTACTGGCCGATGCCACCGACCAACCCGTACCCCTCCGAAGCCAACCGGTCGACCCTCGCTTGAAGATCGTCGACTTCGAAAGACAAGCTGCGCAGCCCAAGTTCGTTGGCCATGGCGGCGGGCGATCCCGGCTGCGGATCTGGCCTGACGAAGCTGGATAGCTCCACCCCGGTTCCTCCGCCTGGTGTCCGCAACATGACGATCTCGGTGCGGGAGTCCGGGATCGCTGTGACCGTATCAATGAACTCGCCCTCCACAAAGGTCCGGCCCTCGATCTCGAGCCCGAGTCCCACGAAGAACGCCGCCACGTGGTCGAGGTCCTGAACAGTGACGCCGACGTGGTCGAACCGCATGATGCGCGACATGAGAAAAACCTCCAAGTGTTCGTTTGCACGGTCCAGGACGGAGCCTACCGGGGACTTTACGGCGGATTCACGTTGGGAGAAAGAGTCCGGCGCGCGGCTGGCACGGTGTACGGGCAGGGATCCAGGTCGGCGGCCCGGCTCCGTGTGCGCAAACCAGCGGATTGGCCGGCACGGCCCGTGCGTAGGCTTGGGGAGCGCCATGTCAGACTGGACGCATGTGTCCCCTCCCTGTGAAGCCGCGCGCTCTGTCCAACAGCGTTGAGAGCGTGGGCCCGACGTCGTCGAGCGGCGCAGGCAGCCATCTGGCCCTGAGGATCGACGATGCCTGGCTCAGGTTCCAGACGCGTCTCGCGATCCGGCGCGGTCGGGTGGAGACCGTCATCCCTTACACCGGTTACGGCACCACCTCATGGGTCCGGGTTTTGGCGCGCATTGTCCGCAGTGAACCACGGGACGGCGGGAGCGGCGCCCAGGCAGGTACGCTCAAACCGCTGAAAGATGGCATGCGCGGTTGGCGCAATTTCACGAGCGCGCCCGTGGCACATGCCACCGTGCGGGTGACGATTGCGGGCATCGACCACGACGTCGAAGCCGACCGCGGAGGTGTCGTCGACGCCCAAATCCCGGCAGCCCTCGACGTCGGCTGGCATACGATCACCGTGCAATCCGGCGGATCCAGGATCGTGGAAGCCCCTGTGCAAATCGTCGCGGACGACGCAGACTTCGGTGTCGTCTCCGACATTGACGATACCGTGATGGTCACGGCGCTGCCCCGACCATTCCTAGCCGCCTGGAACACCTTCGTACTCGACGAACACGCGAGGACCCCGACGCCGGGCATGGCTGTGCTGTACGAGCGGATCGTGAGGACGGCGCCGTCGGCCCCCGTGGTGTACCTGTCGACCGGAGCGTGGAACGTCGCTCCGACACTGTCACGCTTCCTGTCCCGCAATTTATATCCCGCCGGTCCCAAGCTCCTGACCGACTGGGGTCCCACCCCGGACCACTGGTTCCGCAGCGGACAGGAGCACAAGAGGAGTTCGTTGGAACGTCTCGCCGCGGAGTTCCCCGGCATCAAGTGGTTGCTGGTAGGCGACGACGGACAGCACGACGAAGCGATCTACGCCGAGTTCGCCCAACGCCATCCGCAGAACGTCAGGGCAATCGCGATCCGCCAGCTTTCCGTCGGGGAAGCGGTGCTCGCGGGCGGGCGGTCAAAGTCCGCGGCTCAGCCCACGCCGGGGATTCCCTGGATTTACTCTCCGGACGGTGCAGGGATGTCGGCCCAGCTCGAGCAGCTGGGCATCATCCGGCGCAGCGTCCGGCCCGCAGACGTGCCCGAGACGCCGTAGGCCCGCAGCTGACCGACGTCGGATCCCCGCCCGGTGAGAACAGCAGAGGGTGCCGCCTCATCTCGCAGACAAGCAGCCTATGGTTGGCAATTTGCGCCGCGCGTACGATCAGAACAGGGCAATTCTCGATAACCATGATCTGGAGGTTGACGTGACAACTGCAATTATTGGAACCGGCAACATCGGGTCCAGTGTCGCCCGCCATCTTGTTCAAGGCGGCGAGCCGGTGGTCTTGGCGGCCCGCGATCAATCCCATGCTGAATCGTTGGCCGCTGAGCTCGGTGCATTGGCGAGTTCGGCGAGCGTCGGCGATGCCGTGTCACAGGCTGAAGCTGTCGTGATGGCCGTGTGGCTGGACACCGAGAAGGAACTCATCTCCCAACTGTCAGACGCCCTGGTCGGCAAGGTCGTCATCGACCCGACCAACCCGATCGGGCCTGATGGCCACGGCGGCTACACCACGACGCTGCCGGAGGGCCAATCAGCAGCATCGATCGTGGCAGACCTTCTCCCTGATGGCGCGCATTTCGTGAAGGCCTTCGGCACATTGGGTGCCGACGCGCTGGGTTCGGCAGCCAACCGGCCATCCGGGCGGGCAGTTCTGTTTTACGCAACCGACGACGACGCTGCGGCCGAAACGGTGGAGCGGCTCATTCGTGTCGCTGGCTTTGACCCGGTCAAAGCCGGCGGAATCGAGGCGGCCGGCAGGCTCGAGTTGATGCGAGGCGATCTTCACCAGAATGGCGGGCTTGGTGGAAGGCTTTTGAACGCCGATGAGGCGCGTGCCTCCCTCTAGAGCAGATCGCGGCGGCGGGACGAAGCGAAGGCCCTCCGAACTGCGGAATCGCAGGTTCGGAGAGCCTTCGTTGTGCCGGTCCTGACTAGACGAAAACGGATAGCAGCAGCGTGAATCCGAATCCGACGACGGAAATTATCGTTTCCATGACTGACCAGGTCTTGATCGTCTGGCCTACCGTCAGTCCGAAGTATTCCTTGACCAGCCAGAAGCCGGCGTCATTGACATGGGAGAAGAACAGCGATCCGGCACCGATGGCGAGCACAACCAGCGCCAGCTGAGCCGGGGACAAGCCGGTTGCCAGCGGTGCGATGATTCCTGCGGCCGTCACTGTGGCAACAGTCGCCGAGCCGGTGGCAAGACGAATCAGCACTGCGATGATCCAACCCAGCACCAGTGCCGACAGGCTGGCAGCGACCGCGATCTTGGCGATCGCGGTTCCGGTGCCGCCGTCGACGAGTACTTGTTTGAAGCCGCCGCCCGCGCCGACGATAAGCATGACCCCGACGATCGGCAACAGGCTCTCGCCGATCTTCTTCGTCAGAATGGAGGCTGAGAAGCCGACCCTCGTACCGAAAGTCACCATTGCCAAAAGCACCGCCACGAGCAGGGCAAAGACCGGGTCGCCGATGAAGTCCAGCAGAGGCCGGAGCGGCGCGTTCTTGTCCATCCAAATGTCTGCCCCGGCTTTGATCAGCATGAGCACCAACGGTGACAGCAGGGTCACCAAGGTCCAGCCAAAGGACGGGCTGCGCGTTGCTTGTGGATCCTGCGCCTTGCCGACGGGCGCGTCGCCGCGCGAACTGGCGGCCTTCGCGCCGGGGCCTTGCGATCTGGCCGTCTCGGCGTTCTCGCCGGCTCCAACGGTAACGGCGAGGCCAGCGCCTGCGGCTCCGATCGGCACGATCCGTGCGGCGAGACGACCAAAGAGGGGACCAGCGATGATCACGGTCGGAATGGCTATGAGTAGTCCAAACGCGAGGGTCACACCGACATTGGCGTGCAGGATGCCGATCGCGGCCAACGGGCCCGGGTGCGGCGGGATGAAACCGTGGAGGACCGACAAACCGGCCAAGGCCGGAATGCCAAGACGCATTGCCGGGCCCTTGGAGCGGTGCACAGCGAGCATCACCACGGGAATGAGCAGCACGAGCCCGATCTCGAAGAACATGGGTATGCCGATGATGCCGGCGATGAGCGCCATCTTCCAGGGCAGCGTTGCAGGCCGGCCATGGAGGAGCGTGTCCACGATCTTGTCCGCGCCGCCGGAATCAGCCAGCAGCTTGCCCAGCATGGCTCCCAAGGCGATGAGCACACCCACGTAGCCCAGCACGCCGCCGACGCCATTTTCGTAGGAGGTTGTCACCTTGTCCAAGGAAATGCCCGAAGCAATGCCGACGAAGAGGGCGCCGATGCTCAATGCCAGGAAAGCATGCATCTTTGCCCAGACGATCAGCAAGACGACTATCGCGATGCCGATGGCCGCCACAACAAGTACTTGGGTGTCGTGGCCGGTCCAAGGTTGATGCATCGCATCCGTAGTGGCGTCCGTGGCTACCCCGGCGAGGGGCCTGCTGAGGATGGAGATTCCGTTCATGGTTCTCGTCCTGTTCCGCTCGGCCGCAGGCCGAACTTGTCCATGATTTGTTGGGCAATCACTCCTGGAGCCGGGCCAACGTCGATCCGGATTCCGGGCTCACCCGGAGACAGCTCTTCAAGATCCGCGAACTGACTCCCCAACATACTGGCGGGCATGAAATGGCCGTGGCGTTCGGCCAGCCGTGCGCTGATAGTCTCGGGCGTCCCGGACAGAAAAACGAAGACGACGCCTGAACCTCGGCGATTAATAATGCTTCGATAGGACCGTTTGAGCGCCGAACACGTGATGACGCCGTTTTCCCCGTGATCCAGCCTCTGGTCGACCCACTCGGCGACCTTCTCCAGCCAGGGATATCTGTCCTCATCCGTAAGCGGATGCCCCGCTGCCATCTTGTCGATGTTTGTTTGGGGATGCAAGGCATCCCCTTCCTCGAAGGCCCAGCCAAGCCGCCCCGCCAGGAGTGCGGCAACCGTGGATTTCCCTGAGCCGGAAACACCCATGACAACCAGCACAACGGGTTCGGACAGAGGGGTCGTCGCCATGTCCAGAGGGTCCATGGAGCCCATCTTGGCAGCACGTGGGCCTCAGTGCCATAGGGAATCGCAGTGGATCTCCTGGCGGCCGGGCCCCGGGGGCGCAGGCCTGACGACGGCTCATTCGGGGCGTTGTACGATCTCGGACAGAAGCGGCAAGGCCCGGTCAAGCCCGACACCAGGAAAGCTCGAGGGGATACGGACACCGCTTCCGGGAAAAAACCAGGCGTCCCGTTTTTAGTCCGGCCGATGCGCATCCACAAGTTGCCAATATTTGGCAATCGGTTGTCAATCCGACACCAAGGTGGCTAGACTCGAGGCGAACGCATGCCCGTGAACTACGATTTGGTGCCATTTGTCGCCATGCGGGCGAACGGATCCAAAGGAGAATTCCGTGACTGAAACCAATGCCGTGTGGAGCCTGTCCGGTTTCGGCGACGAAGTGGATCCCGATCCCGCCGTCCAGGCCGCAGTCCTGCTGGCGCTCGGTGCCGGCCATATCGAAGTGCGCAGCGCGTGGGGCACCAACGTTTCGGAGCTCGAACCGGAAGAGGTCGGGCGGCTCAAGGCGATCCTGGACGCGAAGGGCCTGAAGGTTTCCGCGGTCGCGAGCCCCATCGGCAAGGTTGACGTCGGTGTTCCGGTGGAACATGAGCTCGCCCGGCTGCGCCAGATCATTTCGGTGGCCAAGGTGCTCGACACCAAATACATCCGCATCTTCTCCTTCTACCGGGCCGAAGGGCAGAGCCCGGAGGACATCCGCGACTCAGTCATGGAGCGCCTGACCGCACTTAGCAACGAGGCGGCAGCGTCCGGCGTCGTCCTCCTGCACGAAAACGAAAAGGGCATCTACGGCGACACGCCCGAGCGCGTCCTGGACATCATGGAGACTGTCGATTCACCCGCGCTGCGCGTTGCCTGGGACAGCGCCAACTTTGTCCAGGTGGGCGTCAAGCCGTACACCGAGGCTTATGCGGTGCTGCGCCCCTACTTGGAGTACTTCCAGATCAAGGATGCAATCAGCGGGACAGGTGAAGTGGTGCCTGCAGGCGAAGGCGACGGCGAATTGGACGCCACTATTGCCGCGCTCAAGGCCGATGGCTTTGCCGGCTTCGTTTCGCTCGAACCCCACCTTGCAAGCACACACGAATTGGGCGGATTCTCCGGACCCGTCGCCTTCGGCGCCGCAGCGCGCGCCTTTGCGGCACTCGCAGCCAAGAACGGTGTTGCCCTCGCCTGAGGGCCTGTAGGTTCAAAGGAAAACATCTTTCGAGGGAGAAGAATGCCTACAGCAGCAGTCATCGGTTGCGGCGATGTATCGAGTGTGCACCTCGGAGCAATCGCCAAAATGGACGACGTTGAACTCGTGGCGGTCTGCGACACCGACGCCGGTCGCCTCCAGGCGGCAACGGCCGCCTACGGTGTGCCGGGTTACGAGGACTACCTGGAGATGCTCGAATCGGTGAGGCCCGACGTCGTGCATATCTGCACTCCGCACCACCTGCATGCTTCGCTGGCCGCGGAGTGCCTTGAGCGCGGAGTCAGCGTGATCGTCGAGAAGCCGCTCGCCCACACCCTTGAAGAGGGGCGACGGCTGGTCGAGGCGGCTGAACGGAGCACCGCAAAGATCGCCGTATGTTTCCAGAACCGCTACAACGCGACGTCCCAGGCCATGCGGAGACTGCTCGACGACGGCGGGCTGGGCCAGGTTCTCGGCGCCTCGGCAACCGTGATGTGGCACCGGACGGCCGAGTACTACCGTGACAGGCCGTGGCGCGGTACCTGGGCCGAAGGAGGCGGCGGCCTCATGATGAACCAGGCCATCCACACGGTGGACCTGCTCCAGTGGCTGGTAGGCGACGTGACCAAGGTGGAGGGCCACGCCTCCACGCGCTCGCTTGGCGGCGTGATCGAGGTGGAGGATACGGCGGAATTCATCGCCGGGCACGCAAACGGTGCCACCAGCGTCTTCTACGCCACCTTGGCCAATGCCACCAACGCACCGGTGACGCTGGACATCGTGACCGAAAAGGCCACGCTCAGCCTCCGGGGCGACCTTGTTGTCAGCTATGCCGACGGCACCGTGGAAACCATCGCGGAACGTGCCTTGGAATCGGGTGGGCGCGCGTATTGGGGCGTATCCCACGAACTCCTGATCAAGGATTTCTATGCCAAGCTCGGGGATCCTGCTCCCTTCTGGATCAGCCCCGCGGAAGCCGAAAAATCACTCAGGATCGTCAAAGACATCTACGCCCAAAGCTACCCGGACATTTCCGGGCAAGTGGGCTAACCACGCGGCCCATAAAGGCCCGGAACCAACGGAGGACAAAAGTGGCAAAAATCGGCGTACAGGCAATGATGCTGAAGGGCAGTTTTGCCGAAGACGGGGCGTTTGAAACGCTCCGCAAGGTCAGTGCGATAGGGTACAACGCCGTCGAGATTTCGCAGATCCCGATGACGCCGGAAAACGTTGCCGAACTGGACCGCTCCCGGAGCGAACTCGGCATGGACATCGCGGCGCTTTCGGTCGCCATGGAGACGCCCAAGGGCATGCCCGGCGACTCGCTCAAGGACCACTTCGACAAGATCGTTGACGACGCAAAGCGGCTCAACACCCACCTCCTGCGGATTGGCATGATGCCGTTCCCGGCCATGAAGTCGATCGACGCCGTGGTGGACTTCGCGAAGCAAGCCAACGAATACGCCGAAAACCTCCGGGAACACGGCATCGGCTTGTACTACCACAACCACCACATCGAGTTCGCGAAGTTCGACGGCACATACATGCTGGACATCATTGCCGAAAACTCCCCGGCCATGGGCATGGAGATCGACGTGCACTGGGTGCAGCGCGGCGGCCTGGATCCCGTCCGGACCCTAGCCAAATACGCCGGACGCACGGCCATGGTGCACCTGAAGGACTACCGGATAGGGGAGTTGCCGGAATCGGCCTTCGGGCTCCTGGAAACGGGGGACCTCGCGGGCTTCATGGCCGAGTTTAAGAACGTGGTCCAGTTTGCCGAAGTGGGCGAAGGCAACCTTGACTTCCCGTCCATCATTCCCGCGGCCCAGGCTGCCGGCGCGGAGTACTTGCTCGTGGAGCAGGACGAGCTCTATGGCCGAACGGTGTGGGAAGCCCTGCAGACTTCATACGACAACCTGGTGGCCATGGGTCACGCCGACCTCTTCTAATCCCACTACAACGGAGATCTACTCATGAGCAAGAAAGTACGCCTTGGCATCATCGGCCTGGGCCAGCAGGGCGGCACGTACGCCAAGTTCATCACTGACGGATTGGTTCCGAACATGGTGATCGGCGCTATCTGCGACACCGATCCTGCAAAGAAGGAACTGGCAGCCTCCCGGTACCCAGGTGCGCCGTTCTACGACGACTACATCGCGATGCTGGAAAGCGGCGACGTCGATGCGATCGTCACGTGCGTGCCCCACTACCTGCACCCGGAAATGGGCATCGAATCGCTCAAGCGCAACATCCACGCCCTCGTCGAGAAGCCCGCTGGTGTCTACACCAAGCAAGTCAAGCGGCTCAATGAGTTCGCGGCTTCCAAGCCCGAGCTTTCCTTCGGGATCATGTTCAACCAGCGCAACAACCCCCTGTACAAGAAGCTCAAGGAGATCGTAGACAACGGCGAGATCGGGGCCATCCGGCGCACCAACTGGATCATCACCAACTGGTGGCGCCCGCAGGGCTACTACAACTCCAGCGAATGGCGCGCTACGTGGGGCGGCGAAGGCGGCGGCGTCCTGGTCAACCAGGCACCCCACCAGCTCGACCTGTGGCAGTGGATCTGCGGCGTGCCGAAGTCCGTCTACTCCAAGGTGGCGTACGGATTCCGCCGGGACATCGCCGTGGAAGACGAGGTCACCGCCGTCGTGGATTACGGCAACGGTGCCACCGGAGTTTTCGTCACGGCCACGCACGACCTTGTGGGCACGGACCGCTTCGAGATCCTGGGTGACCAGGGCAAGATCGTGGTGGAAAACAGCAAGACCGCCACGGTCACACGCCTGGTCAAACCCGAGCGCGAACTCAGCGACGGCATGGACATGGACGATGTCCGCAAGCTCTTCATGGGCGAATTGAAAGCCGAGGACTACTACACCACCGAGGTGATCGAGTTCGAGTCGGCCTGGGGCGGCCAACACGCCGGCGTCCTGGAGAACTTCGCGGCCAACATCCTCGACGGCACTCCGTTGTTGGCGCCCGGCTCGGACGGCATCAAAGGCGTCCGCCTGGCCAACGCCATCCACCTGTCGAGCTGGACCGGCAAGGAAGTCTCCCTGGACTTCGACGAGGAGGAGTACATGCGCGAGCTCAACAAGCGCATCAGCGAAGAAGGCAAGTTCGCCGAGCGCTCCTAGCTCGCAGGGCGCGTGAGTAGGGCACTTAAGCAGGGCGGTCGCCGGCCGAATGGTTTGGCAACCGTCCTGCTTTTGTTGCCAAGCCAGATTACGATTGAGCCGTGACTGAAGCGACGAACTCCGGAGCAGTAACTTCCCCCGCCAAGCGCGGACGCGGGGAGAAATCCTCGCCCACCATCTACGACATCGCGAGGCTCGCGGGAGTCAACCCTTCCACGGTTTCGCGCGCGCTGAGCAAACCGGGCAGGGTCAGTGCCAAGACCCAGAAAATCATCGAGGATGCCGCCGAGCAGCTGAATTACCAGGTGAACCCCTTCGCCCGGGCGCTTCCCACCGGACGTACCCAGACGATCGGACTCATCGTCGCGGATATCACCAACCCGACGTTCTTCGACATTATCCGCGGTGCGGAAACCACCGGGTCGGCCCGGGACTACACCCTGGTGTTGGCCGAGTCTGCGGAGTCGCCTGACACCGAACTGATTGCGGCCCGCAGGATGTTGGGCACGGTGGACGGCCTCATTCTGGCGAGCCCCCGCATGGACGACGAAAAGATCCGGGCTTTGGCTGCGGACAAGCCGGTAGTCGTGATCAATCGCGAAATAGAGGGTGTGCCGTGCGTAGTCCCGGACGTCAACAAGGGGATTGGCCAGGCCGTGCGGAGCCTAGCCGCCAACGGCCACCAGCAGCTCGCCTATGTTGCGGGGCCGCCGCAGTCCTGGATGTCGCGCCGCCGCTGGGAAGGCGTCCAAGCTGCCTGCGATTGGTACAAGTTGGGAGCCGTCCGCTTGGAATCGTCCAAGCCAACGGTCGACGGCGGCCGCCAAGTAGCGCGCGACGTCCTGGCGAGCGGCGCGACGGCGGTAATCACCTACAACGATCTCCTTGCCATAGGCCTCATGCAGGAGCTCCAGGCCGCCGGCATGCACGTTCCGGACCAGATCAGCATCGTAGGCTTCGACGACATCTTCGGGGCAGACTTCACGACGCCGGCGCTTACCACCGTGAGGTCGCCGCTGGGGGAGTGCGGTTCCCGCGCTGCCGCCCTCCTGCTGGACATGTTGCTAGGCCAGGAAGGGCCCGCGGAAGCCGTCCGGGTGGACACGGAGCTCGTGGTGCGCGGTTCCAGCGGGCGGCTGATCGCGTAGTTTCAAGTGATCTTCGGTGGAAGATGCAACGCGGTGGCAATAGTTGGCAACCGGTTGACAGATTGATTCTTCCGGCCGAAAATTGACCTATGTCACAGTCGATCGCAGCCAATCCTGACCGGCTCCTGCCCGCGGATCCCGGGACGCGCAGCATTGCGCGCTCCCTACTGGAGCGCGTCCAGGACCTGCCCATCATCTCTCCGCACGGCCACGTTGACGCCGCCGTCATCGAGCACAACACGCCGTTCCCCGATCCGGCCGCGCTCCTGGTCAGCCCGGACCACTACGTCACCAGGCTGATCCACGCCAGCGGAGTCCCCATGGACAAGTTGCTCTCGGGAGGCGCCAACGCGTCCGAATCGCGGGAGATCTGGCGGACGTTCGTCCAGGCGTGGCCCCTCTTCGAAGGCACGGCGTCTGGGTACTGGCTGCGCACGCAGTTCGACAGCGTGTTCAAGCTCGGCGCGGACCTTGGCGAGATGTCCGCAGATGCCAGCTATGACGCCATTGCCGCCAAGCTCGTGGAGCCCGATTTCCGTCCCCGCCAGCTCTTCAAGGACTTCAACATCGAGGTCCTGGCCACCACGGACGATCCCCTGGACAGTCTCGCCAGCCACAAGGCGATCGCCGAGGACCCCTCCTTCAACGGCCGCGTGCTGCCGACCTTCCGTCCGGATGCCTACCTGAACATCGCGCACCCGGCATGGGGTGCCAACGTCGAGCGGCTTGTCGATTCCGCCGCCGACGGCGCTAGCGGCTACACCGGCTACATCAAAGCCCTGGAAAACCGCCGTCGTTATTTCGTGGACCACGGCGCGGTCTCCGCGGACCACGGCGTCCTCACCCCGGCGACGCTCAAGCTGGACCGGGCCGAAGCCGAGCGGATCTTCGAACTGGCGCGTGCCGGCAAGGCCACGGCCGAGGACCGCAACACGTTCGAAGCCCACATGATGTACCAGATGGCCAGGATGTCGGTGGAAGACGGTTTGGTCATGACCATCCACCCGGGTTCCTTCCGCAACCACCACCAGCCCACCTTCGCGGCCTACGGAGCGGACACTGGACACGACATCCCGTTCGCCACCAACTACACCGAAGCCATCCGCCCCCTGCTCCAGGACTTCGGCACGGCCAAGGACTTCCACTTGGTGCTGTTCACCCTCGACGAGACCGTGTTTTCCCGCGAGCTGGCGCCCCTGGCAGGGTTCTACCCCTCCGTGTACCTCGGCGCTCCCTGGTGGTTCCTCGATGCACCGGACGCCATGCTGCGGTTCCGCTCCGCCGTCACCGAGACCACCGGCTTCTCCCGGTCATCGGGGTTCATCGACGACACCCGCGCGTTCTGCTCGATCCCGGCCCGGCACGACGCTTCCCGCCGGATCGAAGCATCCTTCCTTGCGCGCCTCGTCGCCGAACATCGTGTCAGCGAGGACCGAGCCCACGAAATCATCGTCGACGTCGTCGACTCCTCACCCCGAAGGGTCTTCAAGCTGTGAGCAACGAACCCGAGCGAACTGCGGAGCTTCCCCGCTTGAGCCGCTCCGTCAGGCCCATCGCCAAGGCCCCGGTACGCATTGTGCACATGGGACTGGGGGCCTTCCACCGCTCCCACCAGGCGTGGTACACCCAGCATGCAGGCGACGCGGCCGAGTGGGGCATTGCCTCCTTCACGGGCCGCCGCCCGGATGCCGCGGAGGTGCTGTCCGCACAGGACGGCTTGTACACCGTGGTGGAACGCTCAGACGCCGGTGATTCCTTCGAGGTTGTTGGCAGCATCGTCGAAGCTGTTGACGGTGCCGACATCGAGCGTTTTGTCGAGCTTGTCTCGGCGCCGCTGACCTCGCTCATCACGCTCACCATCACCGAAGCCGCCTACCGGCTCGGGGCCGACGGCAAGCTGGACAACCAGGCGCCCGACGTCGTCGCGGACCTCGCCGTGCTCGCTGGCGGTTCTGCTTCCGGCAAGCCGACGACGCCGCTGGGGCGGCTCGTGCTGGGCCTCGCCGCACGGCGCGACGGCGACGGCGGACCCCTCGCCGTCGTCTGCTGCGACAACCTTTCCAACAACGGGACCGTTGCCAGAAAAGCCGTGATGGGGATGGCCAAGGCGTTCGACGCCGGACTCGCCGCTTGGATCGACGCCAACGTCAGTTTTGTCAGCACTTCCGTTGACCGCATCACGCCGCGGACAACGGAAGCCGATATCGACGCCGTCGCCGCCGCCTGCGGATACCGCGACGAATCGCCCGTGGTCGCCGAGCCGTTCCTCAACTGGGTCCTGAGCGGGGACTTTCCCGCTGGGCGACCGCACTGGGAGGACGCGGGTGCCGTTTTCGTGGACGAGATCGAGCCGTACGAGAACCGCAAGCTGTGGCTCCTCAATGGCGCCCACTCGCTGCTCGCCTATGCCGGGCAGCTGCGTGGACACAAGACAGTGGCCGAAGCCCTCGCTGATGATTCCTGCCGACGGGCCGTGGAGGACTTTTGGGACGAGGCCGCCTCCAACCTGCCTGGTGAGGACTTGCGAATCCACGAGTACCGGGCCGCCCTGCTGGAACGCTTCGGGAACTCCCGGATCGCCCACCACCTGGCCCAGATCGCCATGGACGGCAGCACCAAGCTGCGCATGCGGGCAGTGCCTGTGCTCCGCGCCGAGCGCGCAGCCGGCCGCAGCGGCCAGGCCGCTGCGCGGATGATCGCGGCCTGGACCGCCTACACTGCCACGGCAACAGGTCTCCAAGACCCGCAGGCGGCAGGGATCGCCGCCGCGAACCTCCTCACTGGCCGTGCCCGGCTCGAGGCTTTGCTCGGCCTCGTGGATCCGGACTTGGTTGAAGACAGGGCGATCGTGGACCTTGTTGAGGGTTTGGCCGAGTCCTTCGCGGCTGCCGGCAACCTCAGCTAATCCGACAGGCACTTTCAACGGCGCCCGTTGCCTTCCCCGTGAAGGCGACGGGCGCCGTCGTCGTTGGCCCGGTATATGTGAGCGGGCGTTCGCCGGAGACGGGTCATATGTGAGCGGGCGTTCGCCGAAGACGGGTCATATGTGAGCGCGCGTTCGCCGGAACTGACGCTCGCTCGGATATGTGGCACTTTCCCCTGACGCTCGCTCATCTTTGACGGCCTTTTCGGCATCGCTCGCTCACATCTTGAATGTGCCCAGAAGGTGGAAAGTTTCTATGGAAACATTTGGCAACCGCTTGCCGAATGATTGCCAGGGTGATTAGAATTACATCAAGCTTCAACAATTTCTGGCCTAGTCGGCCGAAGCTTTTCCATCATCGCAAGCCGGGGCATGGGGTACCGGCAAGGGTAAAGGAGCCCGCAATGAATAAGCTCAGCAAACTCAGCATCCTAGGCTATGGGGCTGGCGACGCCGCCAACAACCTTGCCTTCACTACCGCCACCATGTTCCTGCTTGTCTACTACACCGACGTCGCGGGCATATCCGCGGCGGCCGCCGGCACCCTGTTGCTTACGGTCAGGATCTTCGACGCTTTCGCCGACGTCTTCGCCGGACGATTGGTTGACCGCGCCTACAGCAAGCGCTTCGGAAAATTCCGCCCGTTCATCATGTTCGGCTCCATCCCATTGCTGCTTTTGAGTGTCGCGGCCTTCTCCATTCCGCAGGTCGGCGAAACAGGGATGTTGCTCTATGCCTACGCGACGTATGCGGCGCTGGGCCTGGCCTACTCGCTGGTCAACATCCCGTACGGTTCGCTAGCGGGCGCGATGACCCAGGAGCCGGGGGAGCGAGCCAAGCTCGGATCCGCCCGCATGGTCGGCGCCCTTTTGGTCAGTTCCGCGTTGGGCATCTTCGTAGCTCCGCTGATCAAGCCCGGCGCCAACCTGCAGTCCACGTTCACCATCATTACTCTGGCCTTCGTCGCGATCGGCGCGGCTCTGTACTTCTTCACGTTCCTGACCGCCAAGGAGCGGGTGCACCGTGCGGTACCCAAAGTTTCCTTCAAGCAAAGCATGGCGACGCTCAAGACAAACCGTCCCCTGCTCATGCTGTGCCTCAGCTCCTTCCTCTTCTTGACCGGCTACATGGCACTGTCTTCGGTGCAGCTGTACTACTTGCGCGACGTCCTCGGCAGGCTGGATCTTTACGCTGTCCTCTCCATCGTCCAGCTTGTGGTGACCTTTGCCCTCGCTCCGCTCATGCCGAGGTTGGTCCGAAACTTCGGCAAGAAGGCCATCTACGTGGCTGCCGGTTTCCTCGCTATCATCGGCGGCGCAATCGTCTTCTTCGCTCCGGCCACCCTGGTCTGGGTTGGATTCGCGGGTCTGCTCCTGAGCATGCTTGGCGTCATGGCCGTCAACATCGTGGTGTGGGCCTTGGAAGCAGACACTGTGGAGTACGGCGAATGGAAAACCGGTGTCCGGACTGAAGGCATCACCTACGCGCTGTTCTCCTTCACCCGTAAGACGGGCCAAGCCGTCGGCGGCGCCCTTGCCGCATATGCACTCGCTGCCGGCGGTTACAAGTCCGGCACTACGCACAGTGCCGAATCCCTGCAGGCCATCCAGTTTGCCGCAGGTGCGCTGCCCGCCATCATGACCGTCCTCGCGATCGTCGTCATGGCCAAGTACAAGTTGACCGACGCGTTCCATGCCCAGATCCTGGGCGAAATCAAGGCCCGTCGCGCCCTGGAAGCATCCGGCTCAGAGCCATTTGGCGCGGAGGCCGAGTCCGCGACTCCCGTCGAGCGGGCAGCCTCGGAACTTGCCTCGTAGACGGCCGGGGAAACCGCTCGGGAAACCGCCGGGCCAGAAAAAATCTCCACGAAATAATACTGCAACCGGTTGCCAATAATTGTCATCCATCCTAAGATCGTCTTTACCCGCCCTGTGGTGCTCGTCGCATCCGGGCCAGGCCAGCCCTCGATCAGCAACCCTGAAAGGACCAGCTGTGAAAATCATTGCCGCTGAAGTCTTCGTGACCAGCCCCACCCGGAACTTCGTGACCTTGCGGATCACTACCGAGGACGGCGTGACCGGCATCGGCGACGCGACCCTGAACGGCCGTGAACTCGCAGTGGCCGCGTACTTGAAGGAACACGTCGCGCAGCTGCTGATCGGCAAAGACCCGCACCGTATCGAGGACACCTGGCAGTTCCTGTACCGCTCTTCGTACTGGCGCCGCGGCCCGGTTACCATGGCCGCCATCGCCGCCGTCGACATGGCCCTGTGGGACATCAAGGGCAAGGTAGCCGGACTGCCGGTGTACCAGCTCCTGGGCGGCGCCTCCCGCAACGGGCTTCGCGCGTACGGGCACGCCTCGGGCGCGGACATCCCTTCCTTGTTCGACTCGGTCCGCGAGCACCTGGAACTCGGTTACAAGTCGATCCGCATCCAAACCGCGATCCCGGGCATCAAAGCCGTCTACGGTGTGGCCGCGCAGGCTCAGGCCTCGGGCGAGCGCTACGACTACGAGCCAGCCGGCCGCGGTGCGTTTCCGCAGGAAGAAGACTGGGACACCCGCGCCTACCTGCGCCACCTGCCCACCGTCTTCGAAGCGGTGCGCAACGAATTCGGCCCGGAAATCCCGCTCCTGCACGATGGCCACCACCGCATGACCCCCATCCAGGCCGCCAAGCTCGGCAAGGCCCTGGAACCGTACGACCTGTTCTGGCTCGAAGACTGCACCCCGGCCGAAAACCAGGAAGGGCTGCGCCTGGTCCGCCAGCACACCACCACGCCGCTGGCCATCGGTGAAATCTTCAACACTGTCTTTGACTTCCAGACCCTCATCAAGGAACAGCTGATCGACTACGTCCGGGCCGCGTCAACGCACTTCGGCGGGATCTCGCCGCTGAAGAAGGTCATGGACTTCGCCGCGCAGTACCAGATCAAGTCCGGTTTCCACGGCCCCACTGACATTTCGCCGGTCGGTTTCGCCGCACAGCTTCACGTGGGCCTGGCCATCCACAACTACGGCATCCAGGAATACATGCAGCACTCGGACAAGACCAACACGGTCTTCGAGCAGTCCATGACCTTCACCGACGGCTACCTGCACCCCGGCGACGAGCCGGGCCTCGGCGTCGAATTCAACGAAGAAGCCGCCAACTCCTTCCCGTACCAGCAGGCCTACCTGCCCTACAACCGCCTCGTGGACGG
The DNA here is from genome assembly GCF_058781765.1 of Arthrobacter sp. FW306-1B-G06A. Taxonomy (NCBI): domain Bacteria; kingdom Bacillati; phylum Actinomycetota; class Actinomycetes; order Micrococcales; family Micrococcaceae; genus Arthrobacter; species Arthrobacter sp. FW306-1B-G06A. The sequence goes on from NZ_JBYSXB010000006.1 coordinate 18,290, forward strand.
CACCGTCCATGACTGGTAGGAACATCGCCGTGGCTGGCGACCCCGGCGCAGCCGCGGAACAGCCGCGGCGCATCGTGGTGATGGGCGTCTCCGGTTGCGGCAAGACCACCATCGGAGACCTCGTCGCCCGGGCGCTGGGAGTTCCGTTTCTCGACGGCGATTCGCTCCACCCGGTGGAAAACGTTGCCAAGATGGCTGCGGGCACGCCCCTGACTGATGAGGACCGCTGGCCCTGGCTCGCGACCGTGGGCACCGAACTCGCCAACGCCGGCAACGGCGGGCTGGTTCTCGCGTGCTCCGCCCTCCGGCGCAGCTATCGGGACGCCATCCGCGAGAAAGCCCCGGACACCGTTTTCCTGCACCTGCACGGCAGCAAAGAGGTACTCAGGGAACGGACAGAAGGGCGTTCCGGCCACTTCATGCCGCCCGCCCTCCTTGATTCGCAGCTCGCCACCCTGGAACCGCTCGACGCCGACGAGGCCGGGTTCGTCGTCGACATCGCCGCACCGGTCAGCGAGGTGGTCTCGGAGGCGTTGGCGGGGATTGCCGCCGTCGCGGGTTCCAAAGCTCCGGCGGCCGGCAGCGCCGGTATCGCGGGCACTCCGGCGCGGCAGTTCGACGTCGACCTCCAGTCGGCGCCGTTCAACCTCGACGACGAGGCTGTTGCGTGGGTGGATGCCACCATCCGTGGCATGAGCCTTGAGGAAAAAATCGGGCAGCTCTTCATCAACCACAACAACGATTACTCCCCGGAGTACCTCGACGGTGTGCTGGAGAACTATCACGTTGGCGGAATGCGGTACAGGCCGGGTCCGTCCGCCGCTGTCCAGCAGCACATCCGTTATGCCCAATCCAAAACGCGCATCCCGCTTTTGGTGGCCTCCAACCCGGAAATGGGCGGAGCAGGAAGCTGCGACGACGGAACTTTCGTGTCGACCCACCTTCAGGCCGGTTCACACCCGGACAAGTCCATCGCGCGGAAAATGGGCCAGGTGGCCGGTGTGGAAACCGCGGCTTTGGGCTGCAACTGGGCCTTCGCGCCGATCGTGGACATCCACTACAACTGGCGCAATACGGTCATCTCAACCCGGGCGTTCGGCAACACTCCGGAAATCGTCGTGGAGCGCGCCAAGGAGTACTTCGACGGCATCAGCGAATCGCGCACTGTCTGCGCCATCAAGCACTTCCCGGGCGACGGCGTGGACGAACGCGACCAGCACGTGGTCACTTCGTACAACACACTCGGGTACGCGGAGTGGAATTCCAGCTACGGGCACGTTTACCGGGAAATGATCGGCCACGGGATCCAGTCGATCATGGTCGGACACATCGGGGCGCCGGAGCTCACGCGGCATTTCCGTCCGGGGACGGAAGACAGGGACATCCTGCCCGCCACCCTCGCTCCGGAGCTTCTCCAGGACTTGCTCCGTGGCGAACTCGGCTTCAACGGACTGATCCTCACCGATGCATCCCAAATGGTCGGCCTCACCCAGGCCAAGAAGCGCAAGGACCTGGTCCCGGCCACCATCGCCGCCGGGTGCGACATGTTCCTGTTCTTCCGCAACCCGGCGGAGGACTTCCAGTACATGTTGGACGGCTACAAATCAGGCGTGGTCAGCGATCAGCGCCTGCATGACGCGCTGCGCCGGATTTTGGGGTTGAAGGCCAGCCTGGGGCTGCACAAGAAACTGCCGGAAGAACTGGCGCCGTCGCCTGAGGCCCTGCGGCTGATCGGCAGCGAGGCGCACCTCGCCGTCGCCGCCGAAATCGCCGACAAGACCGTCACGTTGATCAAGGACACCGCCGGCAACCTGCCGATCACACCGGAAACGCATAAGCGCATCCGCCTGTACGGGATCTCCGGCGGTTCCGATTTCACCCGGGCAGATCCGTTGGCCTACCTGGATACGGTCAAGGAAGAACTTGAAATCGCCGGTTTCGAGGTCCACCTCTTCAAGACGGCGGAGCAACGCGAAGCTGCGGGGGAGTCGGGGGTGAACTTCATGACCGTCATCTCGGACGAGGCCACGGGTGACTATGCGGAAAAGTACGATGCCGCGTTCGTCTTTGCCAATGTCAAGGGTTTTGCCCAAGAGGCTGCGATCCGCATCAAGTGGTCCAGCCCGATGGCGGCGGAAATCCCTTGGTACGTCACGGAAGTCCCCACGGTGTTCGTCTCCCTGAACCAGCCGAACCACTTGATCGATGTGCCGATGGTCAAGACGGCCATCAACGCCCATGCAGGGACCCGCGAGGCCATCCGGGCTACGATCCAGAAAATCCAGGGGAAGTCCGAATTCCAGGGAACGTTCAATGAGAACGTGTTCTGCGATTCGTTCGACACCCGGCTTTAGCGCGGCTCCAGCGAGTGGCGGCCACTTCCCAGAAGCAGGGGGAGTGGCCGCCGCACGGCCGGGAACAACCTCCATATTGTCGAGGCCTCGCAGTAGTATTCGGGCATGCCTGACCAGCCCGAATATCCCGCGCCGTTGAATTCAGTCGGCGCCCCGCCTCCGCGCCAAACGGAACCGCTGTCAACCGTCTCAAGGGTGCCCGTGATCGCCAAGCTCGTTTGGCCGAAGTACCTCCAATATGTTCCGGCCATGGTCACCCGGACGTCGGAGGGCAAGGTCCTGGTGCAGTGGTGGCCGAATCCCTTCGGATCGGCCACCAGAATGACGTGGCTAAAGGATACGGACGTGAGGGCCGAGCTGCGCTACGAGCGTTGAGCGCAGAGAGCGTTGAGTCAGGCAGCCGGGTTTGCGACGTCCACCAGCTTGGTGTTGTCGTCCATGAGTTCCACGGGCCTCATCGTCCATGCCGACGCCAAGCCATACGCCTCGCCCAGCACGGCGTCCAACAGGGCCTGGCCCCTGGTTTCCTTGGGGTCGATCCAATCGTCGATCATGTCCGCGGAGATCGGCACCGGGATCCGGTCATGCAGATTGTGCAGTCTTTCGTGAACGCCTTCGGGAGGGGAATCCATGGTCAGGATCGAGCAGGACAAACGCCACGCGCCGGGTGCGGACTTGTCCTCGATGCTCTCGTCGCGCCATGGCGCAAACAATCCGGCGAAGGTAATCAGCTCGTCCTGTGGCTCGACGATGTAGCGCTGCTTGGGATCCTTGCGGCCGGGGCCCGACTTCTTCCACTCGTAGTAGGCAGAGGCAGGGACGACCGCCCGCCACTTCGGCAGGGAAGCCCTGAACGCGGGGATTGACCCAGCTGTTTCCGAGCGTGCATTCCACGTGGGTACCTTCGAATCGAAGGACTTGGAGAAGGTCGGAACCAAGCCCCAGCGCCCGGCCGCGAGCTCGCGTCCGAGCGAATCGTCCCCGGCGCGTCCCCGCACAAAGACCACGGGGTCAGTCGGGTTGATCTGGAGCGTTGGCGAGGGATAGTCGGTATCACCGCGCAGCACGGCACCGAGCTTCCTCGAGAGATAGTCTGCTTCGAAACCGACACTGAACCGACCGCACATATCGACATTCTCGCGTAGCGCTTGGGACAACGCCAGTCGTAGAAGTCCATACTGGAGCAAGATGAGGAACCCGCATCCTGACCATCCGGACATTTGGAGGGCCCATGAGCAACCCGCGTGGCGAGGATATGCCGCTGGACAAGGGCAGCCCGGCCCGCTTGACAGGGCCGGTGCTGGCAGGCGTGCTCCCGCACCAGCCGGTCGCGGTAGTTGAGAAAGCCGCCGAAGTAGCGCTCAGTGCCGGATTGCACTTGGTCCTGGCCTTCGCCGATGTCACGAGCTTTCCGGCGGCAGGGGACCGGGACGGGCATCTCACAGCCCAAGCGATCGACCCCGACGGCATCGACGACGACGCCGCGGCCATCACCGAGTCCCTCCGGTCCCGCATCGCGGATCAACTCGACGGAACGGGTGTGCAGTGGACCTTCGTGACGCTCGCCGGCGAGCCTGCCCGGTCGCTAGGCCGTTATGCAGCGAGTATCAACGCTTCCATGATCGTCGTGGGAACCAAGGAACATGGCCTCGGTCCGAGGTTTGAAGGACTAGTCACCGGATCGGTAGCCTTGCATCTGGCACATCGCCAAAACTGCCCAGTGCTCATGGTTCCCTTGGGCCGTCACGACCCAAGCAGGGATCAATGAAGGAAAGCAGCACCGCGCCGCACGGAGCCAAAACCCAGGCGGCGCAACCGGACCGGCAACCGCACCGCCCGCTCCATCTTCACGGGCGGTTCGTTCTGCTCGTGGCGGCCGGCGGAATCCTCGGGGCTTTGAGCCGCTACGGTTTCGGCATGGCCCTTCCGGCGCCAGGGGCGTGGCCGCTTCCCACCCTGCTTATCAATCTGTCCGGTGCGCTCGCGCTTGGCTGGCTCCTCGAAGCACTCGCCCGGAGCGGGCCCGACGCCGGCCTCCGCCGGATTGCCCGCTTGGGCATCGGTAGTGGTTTCCTAGGGGCCTACACCACCTACAGCACCTTGGCGCTGGACTCGGTGCATCTCTTCGGAGCAGGACGCGGGATGGACGCCATGTGGTACCTGGCAGCCAGCCTGTTGGGCGGTGTCGCGGCCACAACCCTGGGTATTTGGCTTGGGGCGCTCCGGCACCGGTCCACCCAACAGGGTCAGAAGGCCTTGAAATGACCCTCCTTTTGATGGCGCTCGCGGGCGGCGCAGGGGCGGCCGCGCGTTTCGTGGTGGATGGGGTGGTCCGTTCCTGGGCCCGGACTGCGCTGCCGTTGGGCACGATCTTCATCAACTTCTCCGGATCGCTGCTCATGGGGATCCTGGCTGGGCTGGTCATGTCACATCCGGCTCCTGAATCCCTTCAGTTGATTCTCGGCACCGGATTCCTCGGCGGATACACGACCTTCAGCACGGCAAGCCTGGAGACCGTCAGGCTTGTCCAGAGCGGCCGGACTGGATTGGCCCTCCTCAACGGAGTGGGCACCATGGCGGCATGCGTCGGAGCCGCGGCGGCCGGCGTCGGGCTGGTCTTGTTGTTCTGAGGCGCACACGTCCGAGAAATCCCCCAATGGCAAGCAAAGCCTGGGAAAACCCTCTGGAGAAACTATGTTCGAAACAGTAGTGCGAGAAAGCGTCGTCTTGAAGCCTCTCGAGACATGGCACGCCCGTGATTTTGCCGAGCACATGAGCAGGGCACGGGACCATATCCGGCCGTGGGTCGGGCCGACCTTTGTCACCGAGACCGTCGAGGGTGCCCGCGCTACGCTTCAGCGTTACGCCACAGCCACAGCGAACGATGGGGCGCGCATCTATGGACTCTGGAACGACGGCAGGATCGTCGGAGGCGTGATGTTTGTGACGTTCGACTCCGCCTGGGGCATTTGCGAAATTGGCTGCTGGCTCGAACCCGGTGCTGTCGGAGGGGGCCTCATCACCCGCTCGGTCGAACTGCTCATGGAATGGGCCTTCCTAGAGCGGGGGATGTCCCGCGTCGAATGGCGCTGCCGCACCGACAACGACCGCAGCGTAGCCGTCGCGCAGCGGCTGGGGATGCGTTCCGACGGCGTCCTTCGCAGTAGCTGGGTCTACGACGGCAGGCGGTACGACAAGGAGGTATTTTCGATCCTTCGGGCCGAATGGATGAGCATGCGACCTGGTGTCGCTCACTGACAGACGTACCATGATTCCGGTAAGGGGGTCCCGATGCGTCGCTTCGGTCCAGCAGGTCGCGTCTGTGCGGTTCTTGGCGCACTCGCCATCGGGGCGCCCCTGCTCCTGTCATGTGGATCGGCCAGCGTGTGCCCGGCCGTCGGCTACATCTCGTTGGTAAGCTTGCACGTCACCGCGGAGCGCGCGGCGAATCTCGCCGCGCTCGTCATAGAGCTGTGCCAGGACGGCGCGTGCCACAGCTTTTCCGCCAACGCCTTGACGCCGCTTACACCCGGTCCCATTCCCCTGCCGAACTCGCCCGGGGCGCCTCAATCGGTGTCCTTGCGCATGGCGGATGGAAGCATCGACGTTCGTATCGAGGCCGGCATCAACGACCACCCGCTCGATCTCACGACGTCGGGCACCAACACCTCCGGCTGGTCGATCGGCATGAGCCATGTGAGGCTCAAGCCCACGGCTACGTATCCGGACGGCCGTGACTGCGGAGGCCCGACGACGGCTGTTGCCACCCTCGATGCGCTCGGCCTCCGTGCAAGCTAGCCTCTGCCGAGATCCCAATCCACTAACGCTCAACCGGACAAGTTTGCTCCAATATTTCCGCGTGCCGGTGTGGCTTCCAGATGGAAAAACCGCACTGAACCACCCACTCACCCCCATTGATAAGTATACTTACCAATGAATGCCTCGGCCGCCGGCCAGGGCACGCAACCAAACAAGGGAGACTCTCATGTTGCTTTGGATAGCCATCGTTATTGCCGTTCTCTGGCTTCTCGGCTTTATTGGCAACATCGGCGGCGGGCTCATTCACCTGCTTCTGGTTGTTGCTGTGATCGTCCTGATTTTCCACTTCATCCGCGGCAGGTCACGCGTCTAGGGTCCAACTGCGGCACCGCCACCCCTCCTGGGCTTAGGTTCGGGAGGGGGGGCGGATGCCGCCCCCCGCGAGCCAGCCTTCAGCTGCCCCCGGCCTCTACTTCTTCAAAAGGCTCCGTGGCCTCCACTCGGCCCAGGAGCGACAGGCGGCTCGCGATCTTGGCCCCGTCAACGGGCCCGGCACTCGTCCGGTGCGCCAAGCCGCCGGCCACATCCCAGTCCAAGGGGCCGTGGCCCACCAGGAACAGAGTGATGTCCTGCTCGTACAGGACATCAACCAGATCGCTGAGGCGTTGCCAGGCCGAGGCGGACCCGGCTACCGATCCGGCCGTCGGCGAGGGTACGCCGTCGATCACCCACGTTCCGTAGTCCTTAGCCAAAGCCATGTAGTCCGCTGTCGACATGGGGCCGCCGCACAACTCCGCGAAACTGGCCCAGAGCACATCGTCGGCCGCCTTGACGGTGAGCCGTTGCGCCGTGGGGGTGAGGATCCGCTCCTGTGACTACGCCGGATGGAACAAACCGAAGGCTCCCAGTTGCGCGGGCGTTCCGGGAGTAATGATCTTGCCCCTGCTGAAGCCCTCCTGTCCGGGAACCACTAGAGCCAGTTCTTCCGCTTGAAGATGACATACATGACAAAGCCCGCGAGAACCATCATGCCGAGTGCCATGGGATAGCCGAGCGGCCAATGGAGTTCAGGCATAACGTCGAAGTTCATTCCGTAGAGCCCGGTGACGAACGCCGGTGCAAAGAAGATCGCGGCCCAGGAGGAGATCTTCTTGGTTTGTTCGTTTTGTGCCGCACTCGCTTCGTTTTGCCGGTTCGCGGTGAGGGTCCCGTCGAGGGTCAGGGCGTTTTGGAGCAGGTCGCGGAACCCGTTTGCCCGGGAAATTACCTGCTCGACGTGGTCTTCCACATCGCGGAGTTTGCGCTGTAGCTCGATGTCTACTCCGTATTTCTCGAACCCGCGCTTCAGGGAGGCCATCATTTCGGGGAGCGGGTTGATTGCGCGCTGGAACTGAATGACTTCGCGGGCGAGTTCATAGATGCGCCGCGAAACCAGGGGATCGCCACCGAAGAGCTGGTCCTCGATCTCGTCAATGTCGTTTTCCAGGCCCGAGATCACGGGGCCGTAGTCGTCCACCACTCGGTCCAGCAGTGCGTACAGGACGGCTTCGGGGCCATGCCGCAGAAGCTCCGGTTGTTGTTCCAGATCCCTACGGACTTTGGCCACCCCGGGTGTTTCCGCATGCCGGACCGTGACCACGAAGTTCCTCCCCGTGAAGATATGAAGTTCGCCGAACTCCACGGTCTCGGTAGCGTCCACGTATCTCGCAGGCCGCAGGACGGTGAAGAGGTTGTTGTCGTAGCGTTCCAGCTTGGGCCGCTGGTGGGCGTTGACGGCGTCCTCGACGGCGAGCAGGTGGAGGCCGAATTCGGCAGCCACGGCCGCCATTTCCGTCTCGTCCGGCCGGTACAGTCCAATCCACACCATTCCGCCGTGCGCGGCCAGTGTTTCGACGCTTTGCTCGAGGCTTCCCGGAGTCGCGGTCCGGATGCCGTTCACATAGACGGCATTGTCAATGATGGTCACGAGGTTATTCTCCTCCTCTACTGCAACGCCCCGATGATTGCCCCGGCGGCAGTCATGGCCACGATGTCATGGCCGGAGTCGATGAGGGTCACGGCGGACGGCCTGCCCGCGAAACCGTTGTGGATGACGTGGCCGCCGACTCGGAATACCACCGCAATCACCAGCGCAAAGAAACCAGCGTGCAAGCTTCCCTGCACGCCCAGCTTGCCGATCAGGACGGCCAACACGATGCTCGTGAGGGCTGCGGCCACCATCAGGGGGATCCAGATTCCTGCGCCGCCGTCGATCTTCTTAAGGTCTTCCTCGGTCTTGCCAATGGCCTGCATCCACCGTCTGCCGAAGACCGCCGGCATGTACCAGACAAATCCGATGACCATGCTGGAAACGAAGGCCAGGAGTATCGCCAGCCAGTTGAGGTGCTGAAGAGAAGAGAGCCAATCCATTCTGGAATCCTAGTCGGCTTCCCTGACCGGCGAATCAGTGGAAACCTGTGCTTTGACCCGTTTCGCGGCGTCGGCCGTCTCAGCGGCATCCACGAGCCTGCCGATGAGCGGCTCTGTCCGGTAGGGGATATGGGTGTGCAGGGCAAGCACCGTTTCCGTGCGGATGACGCCCTTGGTTCTGAGGATGGAGCGGAGCGCGGTTTGCAGGTTGTGCGTGTCGGTGGCCACCACCCGGCATAAGAGATCGCCCCGCCCGGAAATTTCGTGCACCTCGAGGACCTGGGGGATGCGGCGCAGGGCTCCGATCACGCCGTCGAGTTCCCTGTGGGTCACCTCCAGCGTCACGAAGCCGACGACGTCGTACCCCACCTTTTCGAGGTCGACCTCGCGGCCGCCGTCGTTCAATACGCCCGAGCGGACAAGGCGGCGCATCCTCGATTGGGCGGTGTTGCGCGCAATCCCCAGGGACTCGCTGAGTTCACCGATCTGAACCCTGGGATCACGGATCAGCTCCAGCAGGATTTTCAGGTCCGTCGGATCGAGGGTGTTCAAATCATCACTCCGGCTCATTTGTGGTCATCTATGGACATCAATTTTGAAGATTTTGATCAATTCTTTCATGGACATCTGATCTATCTGGCAGGCTTGCGACATCCTGTTGCCATCAAATATTTTGGGCCGTCCAGTCCAGGCCCACAAGGCCGGGTTCCGCGATGGCCGCTGAGGCGAAGGCACGGAAATGACTGTCTTTAGCGAACTGCGCATGCGCCAGGCCACCGCCGGGCGCTGGGGCTGGGATGCTTCCACCACGGCGCGGCTTGTCCTGGCCGGCGCCGTCATGTTCACACTGCTGGTCGGTGCCAACTTGGCGAGCCCCCTGTATCCGCTGCTTCAGTCGGAACTGGGAATCACGTCGCTGGGTGTGACGATTGCCTTTGCAAGCTACGTCCTGGCGCTCGTGGCTGTGCTGATGCTTGCCGGCCACTGGTCCGACCATATCGGCAGGCGTGCAGCGCTGGTGCTTGCCGTCCTCGTGGGCTTGGTGGGCGGCTTGGTTTTCGCCAACGCAGACAACCTCTTGATGCTCTCAGCGGGCCGCATGCTCCAGGGTATTGCCGTGGGCCTCGCCACCGGAGCGAGCTCGGCCGCTTTGCGTGAATTGCTTCCGTCCCGGCCCGAGTGGGCTTCCCGCTTCACCTTGCTTTCGTCCTCGGGAGGCGTGGCTGCCGGTCCTGCCATCGGCGGACTGCTTTCGCTTCTCCCGGGTGCAACCTCAACGCCGTTCTTCATTCACGCGGCCGTCCTGCTCCTCTTGCTCGTCCCGTTGTGGCTTCTCAAGGCGCGTCCGGCGATTCGGCCTGCGGAGGGCCCGCGTCCGTACATGGCGCTCGCCCCGCGACGGCCCTCGGTTTCCCGGGAAGCTAGGGGAGCGTTTTGGCTGGCCTCGAGCGTGGGATTCCTCAGCTTTGCCGTGTTCGGATTCTGCCTTTCGCTCGCGCCCGGCTATTTCGCCGTCGTGGTGCACGCCGATTCCCGCCCCATGACCGGGCTGCTCGCCGGCTTGACGCTCGCAGCGTCCGCGCTCAGCCAGCTGCTGACGGTCCGCGGCAGGTTCGCCGTGCCCGCTGGCCTGATGGTCCTGGGAATTTCCATTGTGCTGGTCGGCGCGGCGGCATCGCTGTCCAGTCCGATTCTGCTGGTGGCAGCGAGCCTGTCCGCCGGGGTGGGGCAGGGGATCGCCTTCCGCTTGGTGTTCAACGACGTTGCCAGCAAAGTCGAGGCGTCCCGACATGCCCAGATCATCAGCACGGTGTACGTCATCACCTACCTTGGAAGCGCGGTGCCGGTCATCGGCTTGGGCTTGGCTGCCTCGGTGATCGGGCTAGGCGCGGCCGCCAGCTATTTCACTGTGGTGTGCGGGTTGGCAGCTACGGTGCTCGCTGCTGCATCCCTCCGCAGGGTGCTCCGCAGGGGCTGACCGGCGGTTCTGACTGCGAACTAAGTTCGCAAAGGTTGATTTGCAAAGAAACTCTTGCAAAGGTTTCTTTGCAAGAGTAGCGTTTCCGGCATGGACAAGGTTCAAGAGCCGGAATTCCCCGTTCGCAAGGTCGATACGGCATCCCTCAAAGCGCTCGCGCACCCGTTGCGGGTTCAGATCCTTGAGATGCTGTCCCGGTATGGGCCACAGACCGCCTGCAGCCTGGCCGAACTCCTCGATGAATCCAGTGGCGCTACGAGCTACCACTTGCGGCAACTCGCCAAGTTCGACTTCGTCCATGAAGTCCAGGGCAAGGGGACAGCGCGGGAGCGGTGGTGGGAGCGGCCCAGGGGAGCCATTCAGATCACTTCGCCCGAGTTGGCACATTCGCCGGCAACACAGGAGGCATCGCGGCTGGTAACCCGCGAGTTCGAACGCAGCAGGCAGGCTGTCCTCGCCGACTTCATGGCACACGGCATGGACTCGTTGGACGAAGAATGGCTCGACGCGGCCATCGTCAACACAGCCAACGCTCGGATGTCAGCGGAGCAGCTTGGCCGCTACGCCCGCTCCATGGAAGCCTTCGCCCGCAATCTCCTGGAGGAAATCCGGAGCGAACCCGAGGCGGACGACGCCCGCCCCGTGCAGATCCATTTCAACGCATTCCCGATCCTGGGAGTCCCGGCGTGGGCCGGAGACAAGAAGTCCCGCGATGCGAAGTCGCACGCAGCAGGCACCGAAGGGAAAGAGTCATGAGCACAGCCACCGCATCATGCGGCACCTACCGCCGGCCCTCCATGTTGGAATCGGCAGCCGCCGGAATCGGATCCGGGCTTGTCTCGTGGGCCGAGCGCAGGCGCTACATTCCTCCGCTCGAGCTGGCGGTGCAGCAAGCGGCGTTGAGGCGCCGGCAGGAACTCGGCGACTTGCGCCAGGACGCTATCGCGGCGGCCCACTCGGGACTCGAGCCACGCCGCTAAGCGGGTCTAATCCAAGCCGCGTCCAAGTCAGCCGCTATTCCGGCAGCGGCCCGTGGTTGCCCTGGATGTGGGCGAAGACCAAAGTGGTCTCGGTGTGGCCCACCACGGGGTCGGTGGCGAGGTTGTCCAGGACCCAGTCGCGGAGGTCGTCGGTGTTGGCGACCGCGATATGCAGCAGGTAGTCCACGGAGCCGGAGGTGTGGAACGTGGAGATCACTGCAGGGAGGGCGGGGACCCGGGCCGTGAAGCGGTCGATCTGGTCGCGGTCATGCGCGCGAAGGCGCACGGCGATCAAGGCCTGCACCGATCGGCCGATCGCCGGGAGGCTGAGGACTGCTTCGAAACCCTCGATAATGCCGCGTTCGGAGAGTGACCTCGTACGCATGAGCGCCGTCGACGGAGCAATTCCGACGAGTTCGGCCAGCTGCTTGTTGGAGATCCGGGCATCGTCGACCAAGGCCGCCAGGATGCGCTCATCGATCGCATCCAATGGCTCGCTGGTGCCGACGGGCCGAACGTTCTTCGGGGTGATGGTCACGGATCCTCCTGAAATTGCTGTCTATTCATCATAGGTGCCAGTTTCCACTCAATCCATTCATTTGCACTGTCAATCTCCGAATTATTGCCAGATACTGACCGAATTCAACGGTGAATAATTCAAGGAGAGCAGTGACAGCCATCGATACACTCGCAGTCCACGCCGGCCGGACGGGACTCACGGAGCAGGGCGTGCATGCCGTTCCCATCGACCTTTCAACCACTGCGCCTTTGCCTTCTGTCCAAGACGGCGGCCTCGCCTACGAGCGGATGGCCACGGGCGGCGTGCCCCTCGACGGTCAGAGCACGGTGTACCAGCGTCTCTGGAATCCTACGGTAGCCAGGTTCGAAGACGGCGTAGCGGCGCTCGAGGGCGCTGCGCAAGCTGTCGGTTTTGCCTCGGGGATGGCTGCGTTCAGCGCCGTACTGCTCGCCGCCCAATCAGAAGGCAAGACGCATGTGGTTGCGGTGCGACCACTCTATGGCGGCACGGACCACGTCCTGGCCAGCGGCCTGCTGGGTAATCAGGTCACCTTCGTCAAGGCCGACGGCGTGCGGGATGCCCTTCGTCCGGACACCGGCCTGGTGGTGGTGGAAACCCCGGCCAACCCGAGCCTGGATCTTGTGGACCTGAACCGCCTGGTGGCCGACGCCGCAGACGTTCCGGTGCTCGTGGACAACACGTTCGCGACGCCGATCCTCCAGCAACCGCTCAAGCATGGCGTCGCGATGGTGCTCCACAGTGCCACGAAATTCCTGGGCGGCCACGGCGATGCCATGGGCGGCGTGGTGGCAACAAGTGCGGAGTGGGCCACGCGGCTGCGCCGGGTCCGTGCCGTGACGGGCGGCATCCTGACTCCTTGGCCCGCCTACCTGTTGCACCGCGGCCTGGCGACACTTCCCATCCGGGTGCGTGCCCAACAGGACCACGCCCACAAGATCGCGGCGGCGCTCGCGAGTCATGAACTCGTGGCCAAGGTGTACTACCCGGGGCTTCCCGAGTGCGATCCACTGCACCTGGTCGGCACGCAGATGAGTGGTCCGGGCTCGTTGATCTCCTTCGATCTCGAGTCGGCCGAGCATGCGGAGCGCATTCCGGGCGCTGTCCGCCTCATCACCCACGCGGTATCGCTGGGCGGCATCGACACGCTGATCCAACACCCCGCCGGATTGACCCACCGCCCGGTTGCCCCGGAGGCCAAGCCCCAGGCGCGCATGCTCAGGCTTTCCATCGGCTTGGAAGATCCCGCCGACATCATCGACGACCTGGTCCAGGCCCTCGAGTCCACCCGGTAGGGCCCGCTACTTTCCCCGTCCGGCCGGGTTCAAGGAGCCGACGACGGCGAGCTGCGGCGCCGGGGATCGGTGCACGACGGCGGTGATCACCGCCGTCGTGCATCCCAAGGCGATGACCGTCCAGGCGAGTGCGGTCCACCCGAAAGCCTGGAAGGCGAGTCCGCCGGCCCAGCCAATAATGCTGGACCCCAGGTAGTAGGAGAGGTTATACAACGACGCTGCTTGCGCGCGGCCGCTCGTCGCGATGGTCCCGGTCCAGCCTGCTCCGATGCTGTGCGCGGCGAAAAAGCCGCCGGTAAAGACCACCAAGCCAGCCAGAACCGCGGCGAGGTTGTCCCACAGGGTGAGTCCCAGTCCGGCCGTCATTGTCGCGATCCCGGCGAGCATGACCGTGCGGCGGCCGAATCTCATGGACAGTCCGGCTCCCCAGCGGGAGCTCACGGTTCCGGACAAGTAGGCCAGGAAAATCAGGCTGACCACGGTGGCGGGCAGTCCGAAGGGCGCGGCATGGAGGCGGAAGCCGAGGTAGTTGTAGACGGCCACGAAGCCGCCCATCAAGAGGAACGCTTGAATGTATAGGGCCAGCAGCCGCGGATTAGCGGAATGGTCCGCCAACGTCTTCATGGCGCCGCGGAAACCTCCGGCCGAGCGTGGGGTGAAGCGGCGTGGCTTCGGGACCAGCAGCAGAAAGAGGGCGGCCGACGCCGTCGCCAGGATGGAGACCGCGAAGGCGGCGGCCCGCCAACCCCACAATTCACCGATGGGTCCCGCGAGCAAGCGGCCGGCAAGACCGCCGAGGGTGGTTCCGGCGACGTAGCTGCCGGCAGCGAGCGCAGCGTGCACTTTGTTGACTTCTTCATTCAAGTACGCGATGGCGATCGCCGGGATACCGCCGAGGGCCATGCCCTCCAGCGCCCGCAAAGCGAGGACAAGCGGAAAGGTGGGGGCCAGGGGGACGAGCAGGCCCAAGACGGTGGCCGCCGCGATTCCGATGGCCATGGCACGCACGCGGCCGATCTTGTCGGCGACGAAGGACCACGGCAATACCGTTGCCGCTAGGCCCACCGTGGCCAAGGAAATCGTGAGCGCAGCCTCGGCCGCCGTGATGTGCAGCTCATTTGCCATGAGCGGCAAGACGGCCTGGGTGGAGTACAGCTGCGCGAAGGTGGCCACGCCGGCGAGGGCCAGGCCGGCGAGGATACGCCGGTAAGCGGTGGAGCCCTTCAGATGGCCTTCCCAATCGGTCTCTGCGGGGCTCTTGGCGGCTGCGTTTGTACTCACCCCTCCACAGTAGGGCGAGCATCAGTGATGACTCCAATGCATGATTCGCTTAATATTGATAGCGGACATGGATGGTTTTGAAGAGGTCGATCTGAGGGTGGACAAGCATGGACATCGAACACAAGCAACTGGTCCAACTGCTGCCGTTGCTCCCCCTGCTGGCTGAGCTTGGCCGGACGGAACATGTCACGGAGACGGCCGAGTTGCTCGGAGTACCCCAATCGACGGTGAGCCGGGCGCTGGCCCGGGCAAGCGCCGTCGTCGGGACCGAGCTCCTTGTCCGTGAAGGCCGCGGAGTCCGGCTGACCCAGGCCGCCAAGACGCTGCTTCCCTATATCGAAGCGGCGCTCGCGGAATTCCAGGCGGGGCTGGATGTGGTCCGGCACGAATCCGATGTTGTCCGCGGCAGAATCGCGGTGAGCTTCCAACACACATTCGGCGAGGCCACGTTGCCGCTGCTCATGAGCGCATTCCGGAGCCGGCACCCTTTCACGGCTTTCGAGCTCAGCCAAGGAGCCCGTGCCGCCTGCCTTGAATCGCTCATCGCCGGTGACGCCGACTTCGCCTTGACGGCACCCGTGGCGGCTCCGGGCAGGAACCTCGGCTCGGCTTCTCTGTACCGCGAGCCGTTGCGGCTAGTGGTCCATCACCGCCATCAGTTGGCCCGGCGGCCCAGCGTGCGGCTCGCCGAGCTCAAGCATGAGCCGTTCGTTTCCATGGGACCCGGTTTCGGCCTGCGCTCGCTAACCGACGCGATCTTCCGGGACGCGGGCTTCCGCCCGAGGACCGCTTTCGAGAGCCAGGACTCGCATACCATCCGAGGACTCGTGTCGGCCGGGCTGGGCTACAGCATCCTGCCGCCGGGAGGACTCGGGCCTGGACCACAAGGTGTCCTTGATTCCACGGACCTGGGGTGGGTGGAGGTATCGCTCGACTCGGAGCTCGCATACCGGGAGATAGGGATTGCCTGGCGCGAACGGCGCAAGGAACCGGACCCCGTCAGGCTCTTCCGCGAACTCGTGCTTTCCGAAGGGCCTGGGCTGCTCGCAGGCCTCGTCAAAGCGCGATCCGGAACCCAATAGGACCACCCGTTGCCCCCGCGCTAGGCTTTTGGACGTGGAGACTGCAGAGAACAAAACCCCCCGGCCCGACGCAACGGTCATCGGGCTCGACATCGGCGGCACCAAGACCCGCGGTGTCCGGTTCGAAGACGGCAAACCGGTCCGCGACGAAAGCACCGGCAGCTCGAACGTCCAGAACGTGAGCCGCGAGGCGGCGGCCAGGAATCTCGCAGAGCTCTTCGCCATGATCGGCGGCGGCGACGTGGACCGGGTCCTTGCCGGGGCAGGCGGAATCGACACCGACGCCGATGCCCGCGCCCTCGCCGAGCTGATCGAACCCCATGTTCCAGGGGCGCAGGTCACGGTGGTCCACGATTCCCGGCTGCTACTGGCGGCAGGCCGGGCCAGCACGGGAGTGGCTGTCATTGCCGGAACCGGATCCGCGGCCTGGGGCAAGAATGCCGAGGGGGAAGAAGCCCGTGCCGGGGGCTGGGGCTTTCTCCTGGGCGATGAAGGCAGCGGATACTGGCTGGGTAGGGAGGCGGTGCGCCACAGCCTCCGGCGCATGAACAAAGGGCTGGAACCGGATGGCCTCACAGCGGCCCTCCTGGAATCCTGCGGGGTGGACGATCCCAACAAACTCATCGCGCTGTTCCACTCGGAGGACACCGACCGGCGGTACTGGGCCCAGCGCGCAACCGCCGTAGTCGAGACCGCGCGGGAAGGCCTCGAGATCAGCCGCCAACTCCTGGACCAGGCAGGACGGGATCTCGCGGAACTCGCGGCGCAAGCCGTCCGGCAACTCGGCCTTCCCGGACCGGTGATTCTTGGCGGCGGGCTCGGCATGAACGTGGAGCCTTTACAGTCCGCTTTCCGGGCGGGACTGGCCGCACACGGGATCACCGATGTCCGGGTCCTAGACCAGGAACCGGTTTTCGGTGTGCTGCGGATTGTCGCAGAGCTGCCCTAGCCGGGACCGTTAGTCAGTAGCCCTGTTCCGCGACCTCGGCTTGAGCTGGACCCCTGGCATAGGCGGTGCGGGGATGCGCCCGGCTTCCGCTCCGGCGTCGGGCCCGTGGCCATGGATCCAACCGAAGCGCGCATTACGGGCGTCCTCGTCGCTCAGGAGCGCCTGGGCTTCCCAATCTTCGCGGGCCTGCGCCACTTCCTCGTGCGTCCGGCCCACGAAGTTCCACCACATCAGGATGTCCTCTTCGAAGGGTTCACCGCCCAGGAGCATGAAGCGGGTTCCCGGGGCTGCGTCGAGGCGGAGCGATTCCCGGCCCATGCCGAGGAATGCCAAGGGGCCGGGGTCGACTTCCTGGCCGTCGATCACCGCGGAACCGTCCAGGACCAGCACCGCATGCTCGAAATCGGGATTCAGAGGTAACTCGACGGCGCCCGAGGCTGAGACTTCCACGCCGACAATCGGGCTGAACATGACCGCGGGGGAGCGCTGTCCGGCGAACTCTCCCACGAGAACAGTGGCCCTGAAACCGTCCGCCACGACCACCGGCAGGTCGACGATCTGCTGGAACGACGGCGCACGGTGCCTCACGGCGTCGGGCAAAGCAACCCACAACTGCAGGCCACGGGACAGCGGCAGGAGGTCGCCGCCGTCGGGCGCGTCCGGGTCGAGTCCTGCCGGCAGGACACCGAACTCGGAATGCGAAATGCCGCGACCGGCCGTCATGATGTTCAACTGCCCGGGACGGACCAGCACGTCGCTTCCGACGCTGTCGCGGTGCCGCACCTCGCCTTGGAGGGGCCACGTGACCGTCTGAAGTCCCATGTGCGGGTGGGGAAGGACGCTCATCGCGATGCGGTCCGGGCCGAAGCTGTCCAGGAAGCACCAGGCTCCAACCGTCGGCATTCCGCGTTGGGGGAGGGTGCGCGAGACGTTCATGGCCCGGACGCCGCCGAGGGGAACCTCGCGGGCCGGCCAGAGCTGTACAAAAGGTCCTTGCCCGGGATGTCCGGCCGGGCAGACTTCCTGGGACGGGGCCGTTTCCAAGTTGGTCACAATACAACTCCATGTGCTGAACAGTGTTCCCTCCAGCTTAGGCCTAGGCTGGCTCCATGAGCATGCAGTTCGACACCCGCCCGGCCGCGTACGGAGTGGTCATCCGCGACGGAGCGATCCTTCTCGCCTATTGGAAGCAAGACGGCAAGGAAGGCTGGACCCTCCCGGGGGGAGGCCTGGATTTGGGGGAGCATCCAGTCGACGGTTGCCGCCGCGAGATCCAGGAGGAAACCGGATACGACGCCGACATCGGAGCGATGCTCGGCATCGACGTCGGCCACTGGCCGGGTGAGGAGCGGCTGGACGGATCAGGCCGTGATTTCCAGGCAATCCGGCTGGTCTACGAGGCAAGCATCACGGGCGGCGAATTGACCCACGAGATTGACGGCAGCACTACCCACGCCGCCTGGGTGCCGCTGGGCAAGGTTCCCGGACTGAACCGGGTGTCACTGGTGGACATCGGCCTCCGCCTGCTCAGTGAGCGTCCCCTCAACGGAAAACTGCAGACGCCCTGAGCATTGCCGATTCATTACGGTCTTCGCGCCTGCACTGACATCGTCGGTGGTGCTGGTTAGGCTGTAGAACATCAGTTCGCTGTTGATTGAGTTCCATCGTTGATATTTGCGGCCCAAGAAGTTAGGTAAGCCCCGGAATGGCTGAAGCCATGATTGAGTTCCAGAGCGTCACCAAGCAGTATCAGGGCGGACAACCCGCTGTTGATGGATTGAGCATGTCCATCGACAAGGGTGCCATCACCGTGTTCGTCGGACCCTCGGGCTGCGGAAAGACCACGTCCCTGCGGATGATCAACCGCATGGTAGAGCCCACCTCGGGCACCATCACCGTGGCCGGCAAGGATGTCTCGAACGAACCTGCCGCCCAGTTGCGCCGCTCCATGGGTTACGTCATGCAGTCCTCAGGACTCATGCCGCACCGCTCCGTGCTGGACAACATTGCCACCGTTCCGCGGCTCAACGGCGTTTCCAGGGCGGCAGCCCGCAAACGCGCGGAAGAACTGCTCGACGTCGTCGGGCTGGCTTCCGTGCTCGGCAAGCGGTACCCGTCCCAATTGTCCGGCGGCCAGCAGCAGCGCGTCGGCGTGGCGCGAGCGCTCGCAGCCGACCCGCCCGTGCTGCTCATGGACGAGCCCTTCAGCGCGGTGGACCCGGTGGTCCGCGACGAACTCCAGCAGGAACTCCTCCGGCTCCAGCGCGAACTGGCCAAGACGATTGTTTTCGTTACCCACGACATCGATGAGGCCACCGTGCTCGGCGATAAAGTGGCCGTTTTCGCCGTCGGGGGCAAACTGGCGCAATACGCGGCACCCGAAGAGATCCTCCGGGCACCCGCCAATGACTTCGTGGCCTCGTTCGTTGGCCGTGACAGGGGATTCCGGCACCTTTCCTTCAACGGCGCCGATGCTGTTCCGGTGCATCCGGTCAAGACCGTGGAAGCCCCGCACGTTGCCGCGGGCAGCACCGAATGGGCGCTGGTGCTCGACGGCGACTCCCGGCCTATGGGATGGGCTTCACCACGCGACGGCGCCGGGCTGATTCCCGGTGGGTCCTTGTTCCGGCGCGGAGACACGCTCCGCAGGGCGCTGGATGCCGCGTTGTCCTCGCCTTCCGGCCTTGGCGTGGTGGTGGACGACGACGGGCGGCTCGAGGGCGTCCTCAAAGCCGATGAAGTGCTGGCGCTCATCGAACAGACCCGGCACAACCGGGAGGACGCCCCCTGATGGAATGGTTCCTGGCGAACAGCGGCATGGTCTTCGAACGGGCTGGCGAGCACCTTGTCCTGGCTTTGATTCCCATGGTTCTGGGTCTGCTCATTGCGGTGCCCTTGGGGCAACTGGCCCGCCGGAACCGTACCCTCAGGACCGTGGTCACTACAGCAAGTTCCCTGCTGTACACCATTCCCTCATTGGCGCTTTTCATCATCCTGCCGCCGATTCTCGGAACCCGGATCCTGGATCCACTCAACGTGGTGGTTGCCCTCACCATGTACGCCGTTGCCCTGCTCGTGCGGGCTGCCATGGACGCCTTCGACTCCGTGGACGACGACCTCCGCATGGCGGCAGTGTCCATGGGATTCAAGCCGACCGCACGGTTCCTCCAGATCGACCTTCCGCTTTCCTTGCCTGTGCTTTTTGCGGGCCTGCGCGTGGTGTCCGTCAGCAATATCTCCCTCGTCAGCGTCGCCGCGCTTCTAGGCGTTGGGAACCTGGGAATGCTGTTCACCGACGGGCTGCAGCGGGCGTTCGTCACTGAGGTGGTGATCGGCATCATCGCGATTCTCCTGCTTGCCCTCGTCATGGACACGTTCCTGGTCCTGCTCGAGAAGCTGCTGACCCCCTGGACGCGGGCGAGCGCCGCAACCACCAGACAGGATGGCAAAGCCGACAGTAAAGCGGCGCAGTTCATCGCGGATGCCGAGATCCACGGGGAGGCCGCCCGATGAGCAACATCTTCGTTGACACCCTCGCTTGGCTCACGGATCCGGTCCACTGGTCAGGAAGCGGCGGAATCGCCACAAGGCTCTTGGAACACCTGCAGTACTCCGGGCTGGTCCTCGTAATTGCCGCGGCGATCGCCGTGCCGGTGGGCCTCTTCATCGGCCACACGGGACACGGACGCGTGGTCGCCGTCGCGTTCGCCGGGGCCTTGCGGGCACTTCCGACCCTCGGCCTGCTTGTCCTCTTTGCCCTGTTGGCTGGAAGCGGACTCATGCCCCCGGTTTGGGCCCTCGTCATCTTGACAGTGCCACCGCTCTTGGCCGGGACCTACGCCGGGATTTCCAGCGTGGATCCAACGGTGGTTGACGGGGCCCGGGCCATGGGCATGACGGAACTGCAGATCTTGTTCCGGGTAGAGCTGCCCAACGGACTCCAGGTCATGTTCGGCGGCATCCGCACGGCGGTCCTTCAGGTCATCGCGACGGTTTCCGTGGTGGCATACCTTCCGCTGGGCGGCCTGGGGCGTTATCTTTTTGACGGATTGGTCCTTCAGGACTTCCCCCGCATGCTCGGCGGGTCACTGCTCATCGCGGCGTTGGCAATCGCCGTCGACCTCGTTCTGGCCGTGGCGCAGAGGATCCTCCTCCCGCCCGGACTTTCCATCGATTCCAGCGGCGGCCACAAGGCCGCCGGAGATCTCGCAGCCGCCGCACCGGCGGGGGCTGCCGTTCAAGGAGGTACCGCATGAAGCAACCCGTCACCCTGACCCGCCGCGGGCTCGGCGGCCTGGCGGCCGGAGTCGGCATTGCGCTTGCACTCAGCGCATGTGGCGGCAGCCCGCTGTCCAGCCCGTCCACCAACGCCCCCTCCGGGGCCGGCGGCTCGCTCACGGTGGGCTCGGCAGATTTCCCCGAGAGCCAGGTCATCGCCGAAATCTACGCCGGAGCACTGAACGCCGCCGGCGTTACCGCTACGACGAAGCCCAATATCGGATCCCGCGAGATCTACTTCAAGGCCGTACAGGACGGTTCGATCGATCTCGCCCCTGACTACTCCGGAAACCTGTTGTCCTACCTGGACACGAACGCCACGCAGGTATCGGCCGATGATGTCTACAAGGCGCTGCCCGGGAAGCTTCCGCAGGGCCTGGGAGTGCTCGATCCCGCCAAGGCTGAGGACAAGGACGCCATGGTTGTCACGAAGGCCACGGCGGAGAAGTACCAGCTCAAGTCCATCGAGGACCTCGCCAAGGTCTGTGGGGACCTCACGATGGCAGCACCGGCAACCTTTGAGACCCGCGCCTACGGGTTCCCTGGCCTCAAAGCCAACTACAACTGCGTGCTCAAGGGCCTGAAGCCGTTCAGCGACGGCGGCGGGAACCTCACGCTGCAGGCCCTGCTGACCAATGATGTCCAGGTTGCCGACATCTACACCACCACGCCGTCCATCCAGGACAACGCGCTGGTGGTCCTGGATGATCCCAAGAACAACTTCAAGGCCCAGCAGGTCCTCCCGCTGTACAACATGGCCAAGATGACGGACAAGGCGAAGGCAGCCCTCAACAACGTTTCGAAGATCCTCACCACGGACGACCTCATCAACCTGAACCGCGCGGTCAGTGGCAACCAAAAGCAGAATCCAAAGGACGCTGCAGCCGCTTGGCTCAAGGACAAAGGGATCGTGAAGTAGCTTTCCCAAGCAGTGCCCGGCGGCGGAGGCCCCGGCTAAGGACGACGGCGGCGAGGAACCCTGGTGTGGGCCTCGCCGCCGTCGTCCCCAATGTGAGTGATGTCTCAACGGAAGTACATCCCCGGTGTGGCATATTTGATGAATGGCAGAATTCAAGCAGTCCACCAAGCTTCATAATGTCCTTTACGACATCCGTGGACCGATTCTTCAGGCCGCCCAGCAGATGGAGGCAGAGGGTCACCGCATCCTCAAACTGAATATCGGAAACCCGGCACCGTTCGGATTTGAAGCGCCGGACGCGATCTTGGTGGACATGATCCGCCACCTGCCGCATGCCCAGGGATACAGCGATTCGCGCGGAATTTTCTCGGCCCGTACCGCCGTCTCGCAGTACTACCAGACCCGCGGCATCCAAAACATCCACGTTGACGACATCTACCTTGGCAACGGCGTCAGCGAGCTCATCACCATGTCCCTCATGGCCTTGCTGGAGGTGGGGGATGAGATCCTCATTCCCACTCCCGACTACCCGCTCTGGACCGCCTCGGTGGCACTTGCCGGCGGCCGTCCGGTCCACTATCTGTGCGACGAGGAATCGGGCTGGCAGCCGGACCTCGAGGACATGGAATCGAAGATCACGCCTCAAACCAAGGGCATCGTGGTCATCAACCCCAACAACCCCACGGGTGCCGTGTACCCGGAGGAAACCCTCAAGAAGATCGTGGCCCTCGCTGAAAAGCATGGACTCGTTGTGTTCGCCGACGAGATCTACGAGAAGATCCTCTACGAAGACGCTGTCCACGTGAATCTTGCCGGACTCACCGGCGACGATGTCCTCTGCCTGACGTTCAGCGGATTGTCCAAGGCCTACCGGGTATGTGGCTACCGCGCCGGCTGGATGGCTATCTCCGGCCCCAAGAAAGACGCCGCAGACTACCTCGAGGGCATCAACCTGCTGGCCAACATGCGCCTTTGCGCCAACGTGCCGGCCCAGCATGCCATCCAGACCGCCCTCGGGGGCCACCAAAGCATCAACGATCTCATCTTGCCCGGCGGTAGGCTCCTCGAACAGCGGAACAAGGCCTACGATCTGCTCAACGCCATCCCCGGTGTCAGCACACAACAGGCCAGGGGTGCCCTCTATCTGTTCCCGAAGTTGGACCCCGAGGTCTATCACATCCGCGACGACGAGAAATTCGTCCTCGACCTGCTCAAAGAACAAAAAATCCTCGTCTCACACGGACGCGCCTTCAACTGGGTGCGGCCTGACCACTTCCGCATGGTGACCTTGCCGAACGTCAAGGATATTGAAGAAGCGATTGGACGCATGGCGGACTTCCTCGGGCGGTACCAAGGCAACTAGCCTGTTGTGCAAGCCGCGACGAATGCGGCCGGACCAGAGGGGACATCGACATGGCCGGGACCAAGGAGTTCACCAAGCAGGTATCCACGATCTTGAAGGCCGGGCCTGGATTCTCGCTGGATGCAGCAGACCCCGAATCGACGCCCGGCTACAAGGGAAAGAAGTCTGACGGCGTCGCCTTGCTGGCAGCGCAGGACGGTCGTTTGGACGTCCTGCAGGAGATGCTCTTTGCCGAGGGAAAATTCGGCAGCTCCAAACGAGTGCTGTTGATCCTGCAAGCCATGGACACGGCGGGCAAAGGCGGGATTGTTGAGCACGTCGTCGGATCGATGGATCCCCAGGGTGTCAAGGTTGCTCCGTTCAAGGCTCCGACTGATGAGGAGAAGGCCCACGATTTCCTGTGGCGGATCGAGAGGGCCCTGCCGGCGGCGGGATTCGTCGGGGTTTTTGACCGATCCCACTACGAGGACGTGCTGATCCACCGGGTGCACGGTTGGGCCAATGAAGATGAACTGGAACGACGCTATGCGGCCATCAACGAGTTCGAGGCAGGCTTGGCCGAACAGGGCACGGCGATCGTCAAGGTCATGCTCAACATCAGCCGCGATGAACAAAAAACGCGACTGCTGGCGCGATTGGATGACCCGTCCAAGCACTGGAAGTACAGCACAGGCGATCTCAAGGAACGCGCGTTTTGGGATTCCTATATGGAGGCCTATCAGCTGGTCTTTGAGAAGACCTCAACGGAGGTAGCGCCCTGGTATGTGGTTCCGGCGAACAAGAAATGGTTCGCGAGGATCGCCGTCCAGGAGCTTCTGCTTGAGGCCCTCGGGAAGCTGGACCTGAGCTGGCCGAAAGCCGACTTTGACGTGTCGGCGGAACGGGCGATGGCCGTCCAATCCTAAGAGGCCGTCGCTTCATCCTCGCCGTTGTTCCGGGCGGCGGCCAACCTTCTGCGGGCACCCTCCAGCCACTCTTCGCAGCGCTTCGCCAAAGCCTCGCCGCGTTCCCAGAGAGCGAGTGATTCCTCAAGGCTTGCTCCGCCGGCTTCGAGGCGGCCAACGATGGCCATGAGCTGCTCGCGGGCTTCCTCGTAGCTGAGGGCGTCCAGGTCCTCAGCGGAAGCCTTGGCCGCAGGGGATGTGTTTTCTGCTGTCATTTCATAGTCCTCATTTTTGCTTGTGCTGGCTGGGTTGTCCGGCAGGTGCCAGGGTTCCGGAAGATACAGCGGCAAGGCGGCCTTCCGCCAAACGGAGCGTCAGCTCCGTGCCGTCAGGGGCCTGGTCCGGGTTCCGGACGACGTCGTGTCCCACTCCGTCCGCTCCCGCAAGCTGGACGACGGCGTACCCGCGGTCCAAGGTTTTTTGGGGGGACAATGCCCTTACCTGGGCGCGAAGGTGGTGCACCTGGTCAAGTGCGCGGATAACCGCGGAGCTCACCGCAGTGTGGGCGTGCTTCCGGAGCCGTTCGACGTCGTCCTCCCGCGCCGTGACCATTCCTTCGGGGGACGCCAGCACAGGGCGTGATCTCAGCGCGTGGAGTCGATCCGTTTCGCGGTCCACGAGGCGTCCCACGCCGCGGCGTAGCTGCTCGCGGGCCTGGCGTACCCTCGCCAATTCCTCGGCGACGTCAGGGACGATCCTCTTTGCGGCGTCGGTGGGCGTCGATGCGCGAAGGTCGGCGACGTCGTCCAGGATGGGATGGTCGGCTTCATGGCCAATTGCGCTGACCACCGGAGTGGCCGCCGCGGATACCGCCCGGACGAGCTCTTCGTTGCTGAACGGAAGCAGATCTTCCAGGGCTCCGCCACCACGGGCGATCACGATCACGTCCACGTGCGGATCGGCGTCGAGCTCCTTGAGCGCAGCCAGGATCTGGCCGACTGCCGTGACACCCTGGACTGCGACTTCCCGGACGGCGAATTCAACGGCGGGCCAGCGAAGCGCCGCGTTGCGCAGGACGTCTTTCTTGGCGTCGGAATCGCGGCCGGTGATGAGCCCGATCCGGTGGGGGAGCAAGGGCAGCCGTTTTTTCCTCGAGTCTGAAAAAAGCCCTTCAGCGCCAAGGGCCTGGCGCAAGCGCTCGATTCTGGCGAGGAGATCGCCGAGGCCGACGGGACGGATGTCCTTGATCGACATGTTGAGCCGGCCGGTCTTGAGCCAGAATTCAGGTTTCACCAAGGCCACGACGCGTGAGCCACGCTCCAGCGGCATCTTCTGGCGGTCCAGGACATTGGACCACAACGATGCGGGCAAGGAGATCTCTGCGTCGGTATCACGCAGCGTCACGAAGGCGCTGCCGCCGCGACGGTTGAGCTCGATGACCTGGCCTTCGATCCAAGCGGCCGGAGCCCGTTCTATGTGGGTCTTGAGCTTGCGGGACAGCAACTGCAGCGGCCAAGGATTGTCGGGACTGGTCTCCGACGCCGTCGCCGGAAGGGTTGACTCTGCCTTCGTGGGTTCTCCTTGGCGGGACTCTTCGTCCTCTGATCCAGGGTTCGGGAATCCCGAAATCGGCAACGCGCGTGGCGCCCCGCCGGGTACGGCGTCATAGGACACGCGGGTAGCCTCCTGTTGGTGGCTGGTGCATGGTTCTGTCCTCGCTGGTACTTTGCTAGGGGTGCCGGAAGTATTCCTGCTATAAGAGCTACTGAAAATTTGCTACCGAAAAGCAGGCGGCAGGCTTCCAACTCTATCCATACCTTGTAGCATGCATGGCCGACATTTACCCGTCGTCGCCCCGCCTGGAACTGCTGCACTCCAAACTTGAGGAATCCATTGCGCTCGTTCGTCTCTGCAATCGCAGTGATCTTTGCCCTTCTGCTCACAGCAATCGCCGTCCCGATGGCATGGACGGACACCGACATCGTCCGGGAAGACGGGTTTGTGGCGCTTACCTCTTCGATCGGGATGGATCAAGCGTTCCAAGCGCGCCTGGCGTCTACTGCCGTCGCAAGCCTGGAATCCAAGGTCAACCTGCCGGCGCCGGTGGAACAACTTGGCGCTTCCTTCCTCAAGGACGCGGCCACCGCGATGACCACGTGGCCCGAATACCCGCAAGCGTGGAATGAAACCGTACGCCGGAGCCACCAACTGACTTTCGCGGGCAGTGCCCGCCCCGGGAACTCGACCGCGGGAACGTCCTTGGTGCTCGACGTCGGCCCCTTGGTCAAGCTTGCCGCCGACCGGCTGCACGCGGCAACGGGCCTCCCCATTGCGACGCCGGACTCCACGCTGATCAACATCGGCGGCCCCGCCCAGCGCCAGCAGGTAGATGCCATCGCCGCATATGCGCCGATGTGGTGGATTCCCGGCCTCGGCGCCGTCCTGCTGTTTGCCCTGGGCCTGCTTGCCGCGAGGCGCAGGGGTGTGGTTCTCCTCTTTGCCGGACTGGGCTTGGCCGCAGTCGCGGCGCTGTGGCAAGTGGCCACGACGGTGCTGAAGGGCGCAGGCGATGCGGGCCTGGGCGGAACCGCTACGGGTGGCCTCTTCGCGCGTGAGCTGCTGGCAGCGGCGGTCGACAATTTCGCCGGCTGGATCACCATCGCCTGGATTGCCGCTGGAGTGCTCGCGCTTCTTGGCCTGCTCGGCGTGATCTTCTCACGCAAAGCCAGGCCGAGCGTGCGGGTGAACGCTGCCGGTAGCATGGAGGGATGACCAGCTCAGCAGTTTCCATTCCGATGCCCTCTGTCCCGCGTAGGCGTCGGACGCCGGAAGAGGTGCTGGCCGCCGCTCCGGTCGCCGGCCCCAAGCGCGTCTTGCTCGCGGCCCCCCGCGGATATTGCGCAGGCGTCGACCGTGCGGTCATCGCGGTGGAGAAGGCACTGGAACACTATGGGCCGCCGGTTTACGTGCGCAAGCAGATCGTGCATAACGTCCACGTGGTCACCTCGCTGGAGGAGAAGGGTGCCATCTTCGTTGAAGAGACGGACGAGGTACCCGAAGGCGCCCTCGTGATCTTCTCGGCCCATGGCGTGTCCCCGGCGGTCGTGCAATCGGCCGAAGACCGTGGTCTTCGGACCATCGATGCCACCTGCCCGCTTGTCACGAAGGTGCACCGCGAAGCCGTCCGCTTCGCCAAGGAAGACTACGACATTCTCCTGATCGGCCACGACGGCCACGAGGAAGTGGAAGGAACGGCGGGCGAAGCCCCGGACCACATCCAGATCATCAATGGTCCGCATGAGGTGGACAAGGTCACTGTGCGCAATCCGGAGAAGACCATCTGGCTTTCGCAGACCACGCTGAGCGTCGACGAGACCATGGAGACCGTCCGGATGCTCAAGGAGCGGTTCCCCACGTTGCAGGATCCGCCCAGCGACGACATTTGCTATGCCACTACCAACCGCCAAGTGGCCATCAAGAAGATTGCCCCGCAGGCCGACCTCGTGATTGTGGTGGGATCTGCGAATTCTTCCAACTCCGTGCGGCTCGTCGAAGTGGCGCTTGAATATGGCGCCAAGGCCTCTTACCGGGTCGATTTCGCGAACGAAGTCGACGAGAGCTGGTTCGAAGGCGTTGCCACCGTGGGCGTGACGTCTGGCGCTTCCGTTCCGGAGGTCCTGGTCCAGGACGTTCTCCGATTGCTGGCCGACTACGGTTACGGTGCGGTTGAAGAGGTGGTGACGGCGGAGGAAGACCTGCTGTTCTCCCTGCCGAAGGAACTGCGCGCCACCCTCAAAGAGGCCGGGGACGTCACTCGCGCCTTGGGTGGGCGCGGGAACCGACCGACTTCGTAGTCTGGGTCCTGGGTCCTGGGTCCTGGGTCCGGGCCCGGACGACTACCAGACAGTCCTAGGCCGCGGATTCGTCTTCGATCAGTTCGGGTGCGGCAAGGGTCCGCGGCACGGCTTCCACGGCCGACGGCGACACCAGCCCGTCGGCGTCCATGGAGTTGAGCTTCCGTGCGGTGGGCAAGACGCGTGCTTCAAGCGTTCCGACCAGCGCGTTGTAGCGATCCACCGAGGTCTTCAGCGACGAACCCAGCTTGCCTACGTTGTCACCGAGCGTCCCCATGCGTTCGTAGAGCTGCCGGGCGAGCTCGAAGAGCTCCCGGGCATTGTCCGTCAGGACGTCCTGGCGCCAGGTGAAGGCGACGGACTTTAGAACTGCCAACAAGGTGCCGGGGGACGCGAGCACCACGTTCCGGGATAGGGCGTGATCCAAGAGTGCAGGGTCCGCTTCGAGGGCGGCGGCCAGGATGGACTCCGCGGGCAGGAAGCAGATCACCAGCTCTGGCGAGTTGCCGGGGATGTCCCAGTACTTCTTGGACCCCAGGGCATCCACGTGGGACTTGAGGGCCTTCGCATGTGCGAGCAGCAGGGCATCCGCGCCGTTGCCCACAGATTGGAGGCCGTCGACCCGCTGGGTGGAATTGCCCTGTTCCTGGGCAGCGAGGTAGGACGCCAACGGAACCTTGGCGTCCACCACCAACTGCTTTCCACCCGGCAACTGGACCACAAGATCCGGCCGGACGGCGTTGTCGGCGGACGCGGAATGCACCTGCTCGTGGAAATCGACGTGACGCAGCATGCCGGCGGCCTCCACCACCCGGCGCAGCTGGACTTCACCCCACTGCCCCCTGGCACTGTTCGACCGAAGGGCGGAGGCCAGGGCGTGCGTGGAGCGCAGGAGTTGTTCATCGGACAGCCGGGCTTCCTGGAGCTGTTGGGCAAGCTGGCCGTACTGCTCCAAGCGATCACGCTCCAGAAGCGAGACCTGTTGCTGGACGGCCGTCAGCTTCTCGGCAACGGGAGCGAGCGCGCGCAACACACTGCCATCCTGGTTCCTGGACTCGTTCAGTTCACGGTTCTGCGACAGCAGAAGCCGCCGTTCGGCGTCGGCGGCGGCAAACTGGGCGTTCACCGCGGCAAGCCGGGCGGAGACGCCGTCGAAATCTTCCTCAAGCGCGGCAGTGCGGCGCCTGAACAGCAGGAAACCAGCCACCACCCCGGCGGCCGCTCCCAGAAGAAGCATGAACAAAGCGAGTATTACTGCAAAACCATCCATGTCTCCAACCTTGGCATAGGGGTCGGACAATATAGCGAAGCCGGATCACGGCACCCGGGCGTGGGGTCCACGGTTCCACCTGCGAAAGCGGAGAGGGGCACTCAACGGGTAGAATCAATGCTCGTGGCTCTTACTATTGGCATCGTCGGACTGCCCAACGTCGGCAAATCAACTCTTTTCAACGCACTGACCCGCAACCAGGTGCTGGCCGCGAACTACCCGTTCGCCACCATCGAGCCAAACGTCGGCGTCGTCAACCTCCCGGACCCGCGCCTGCAGAAGTTGGCGGAGGTCTTCGGATCGCAGCGCCTCCTGCCCGCGGTCGTCTCGTTCGTTGACATCGCAGGTATCGTCAAGGGCGCCTCCGAGGGCGAAGGCCTGGGCAACAAGTTCCTCGCGAACATCCGCGAAGCAGAAGCCATCGCCCAGGTCATCCGCGTCTTCGATGACCCCGACGTTGTCCACGTCGACGGCAAAGTCGATCCGCGCTCGGACATTGAGACGATCAACACCGAACTGATCCTGGCCGATCTCCAGACGATCGAAAAGGCCATTCCCAGGATCGAAAAGGAAGTCAAGATCAAGAAGCGGGAAGCCGCGGAACTCGCAGCGATCCTGGCTGCCCAGGCCGTCTTGGAACGTGGCGACACGATCTTCTCTTCGGTCAAGAGCGACAAGCTCGAGATGGAGCACCTCAAAGAGCTCAGCCTCCTCACGGCCAAGCCCTTCATCTATGTCTTCAACTCGGACGAAGGAATCCTCGGCAACCCGGAAAAGCAAGAGGAACTGCGCGCCATGGTGGCGCCGGCGGACTGCATTTTCCTTGACGCCAAGCTGGAATCGGATCTCGTCGAACTCGACGAGGAAGAAGCCCGCGAGATGCTCGAGATGAACGGCCAGGACGAATCCGGCCTCGACCAGCTGGCACGCGTCGGCTTCCACACGCTTGGACTGCAGACCTACCTGACTGCTGGTCCCAAAGAAGCCCGCGCCTGGACCATCCACCGTGGCGACACCGCGCCCCAGGCCGCAGGAGTCATCCACACGGATTTCCAGCGCGGATTCATCAAGGCCGAAGTTGTCTCCTTCGATGACCTCATCGCCGCCGGGTCCATGGCCGAGGCAAAGTCCCGCGGCAAGGTCCGAATTGAAGGCAAGGAATACGTCATGGCCGACGGCGACGTGGTGGAGTTCCGCTTCAACGTCTAGCCCCTGCGGGAGGGCAATTCCCTAGAACAGCGGCCAGGGCACCGCCGGCATCTCACCGCTCGGAGCCGGAAACCGCCCTGCCAAGCGCAACCGGGCGCAGCGCGCGGCGAGCGATGCGATTTCTTCGGCACTGAGCAAGTCCGCCAGGTTTCGGCCCAGTTCACCGTGCAGTCCTTCGCTGACACGATCGATGCCCTCGCGTTCCTCGGCGGTCAGAGGGTCTCCCAACCATCCCCACAGCACCGTGCGCAGCTTGTGGTCACGGTGAAAGGTGAGGCCATGGTCGACACCGTGGCGCTGTCCGTCCGCCATGGCGAGAATGTGGTCACCCTTGCGGTCGGCGTTGTTGACGACCGTGTCGAACACCGCCATGCGCCTGAGTGCTGGCGAGTCTTCGTGGACGAGGGTGACCATGCGTCCGTTGCCGTCCCGTCCCTCGAGAACGTGCTTCCAGCCTGTCTCCGGCACGTGGTCTGTCGCCACGAGATCCACGGCGTTTTGGGCCGGGTCTTGGTCCTGCCAGAGCTGCACCATTCCTTCGCCCATCGGACCATCGCGCAGCCAGGTGTGTGGCACGATGTCCCAGCCGAAGGCCTGCGAGACCAGGTACGCGGCCACCTCCCGGTGGGCCAGGGTGCCGTGGGGAAAGTCCCACAGCGGAGTTTCGCCGGCTATCGGCTTGTAGACGACCACCACGTCGCCGATGCTGCCCAGAAATGTAGCGTTTGAAGCCGTCGTGATGCGGCCGGTGAGCGTCAACTCGGCGGTCCCGAGCTCCGGCGTCGGCATCAGACCTCGGGAAGGGTGCAGATGTGCCCGTCGGCGTCGATGGGGTACCCGCAGAGCGGGCACGTCGGACGCCCGGCGCCCACGATCTCACGGGTGCGCTTGGCGAAGGCGCGGGCCGTGCCGACCGGCATGCGGACCAGCAGCATTTCGGTCTCGTTAGCGCTGTCCTCATCGTTGTCGTCGGCGTCGGCGTCGGCATCGGTGATGGGGAAGGCCTCTAGTACGATCTGGGCCGTGGTTGGGTCCCACCCTAAGCTCATGGCGCCGGTGCGGAACTGCTCCTCAACGGACTCGAGCTGGTCATTGTCGACAAGTTCAACGGGAGTACCCGTGGGGACGCTGAAGGGGTTGCCCTCCACGGTGATGAGCTGGTCGAGAATTTCGTCGATCTTCTCCGCGAGCAGAGCCGACTGCTCTTTCTCCAAGGCCACAGTCACGATCTGCGTCCCGGCGCGCACCTGCAGGTAGAACGTGCGCGCCCCGGGAAGGCCAATGGTGCCGACGACGACCCGATCAGGCCAGGCAAACTCGTGAACACGTGTAGGCATGTCAGTATTCTAGGCGCATGGGGTTCATGGCGCCTTCCGCCCTGGACCGCCGCCCACCGGCGCATCGCCGGACTGGATGCCGTTCGACAGCCAGGACAGATCACCCGCATCGGTGTTGGTCGCATAGACGCTTGGCCGGTTAGCGCCGTAGCGCACGATCGATACGGAGCCGGGGCCCACGGTAATGCGCTGGAACAGATCGAGGTGCATGCCGAGTGCGTCGGCGAGGATTGATTTGATGATGTCACCGTGACTTACCGCCACCCACACCGCCCCTGGCCCGTACCCGGCTTCGAAGGCTGCATCGTGGCGTCGAATCGCAGCCACCGAGCGAGCCTGCATCGCGGCCATGGATTCACCGCCGGGAAAGACGACGGCGGAGGGCTGGGACTGCACAACCGGCCACAGATCCTCGGTCGCGAGATCACTGAGCGTGCGGCCCTGCCACTGGCCGTAATCGCACTCGGTGAGATCGGGATCGACTGGCGCGTACGGTGTGCCAGCCTGGCGATCGAGGATGAGCTGGGCGGTCTGCCGGCAACGCTCAAGCGGGCTCGACACCACTGCGACCAAGGGCACGGCCGCGAGCCGATCTCCGGTCAGAGCGGCCTGGTCGCGCCCGATCTGGTCCAGGCTGACGCCGACCGCCCGCCCGGCCAGCAGCCCCGTGGCATTGGCTGTGGTGCGGCCGTGCCGCACCAGAATAACTGTCGCCATCCACCCAGCCTAACCACCCGCTCGCTGCGGTGGAGCCGATATTTACGCCGTCCTATCCGGCACGGGGTAGACCAGGGCAACTTCGCCGGCCGGACGCCTGCTGCCCACGGCGAGCGCGGCGTTCACATCCTGGTCAGGTGCCCGGTCCTTCGTCGCTGGCCGAGCCCTAGCATTCGTCCGGCGGGGAATCGGGGGCTCGGTCGACATGGCCGGTACAGTTCATCTCGCGAGTTATCCACATAACGCAACTCAGCCGTTCTGCACGGCTTGCGCTTTGGCAATACTTGGTGAATGGGAATCAGATATTACGGATATGCATTCGACGGCGACCTCACTGAACAGGTGCTTTCCGACCCGATAACCTTCGTGTCGGTCGATCCGCTTGCTGATGCTTGGGGCCTTGACCCTGGTGTCGGGACCAGTAGTACCACGTTCGAGCAATTGATATCTGAGCGCGACATGCTCTATCTGGACAAGGCATGGCGGCATCTGCAGGTTCTCACGGCCCCATTGGGGGCGGCCACGCCGTCGCGACCCGCTTTTCGTATGTTTGAAGGCAACGTGACCATGCATGGCGAAGGTTGGGATCCGTGGGTAAGGGCCTTGACTCCGTCCGAGGTTTTGGCGATTGCTCAGGACTTGGACGATATCTCGGATGCGGAGGTGAGGCTGCGGTTGCCGGATTCGCCATGTGTCGATCGGGACCTTGACGTCGAGTATGCCGTTGGCTATCTTCGACGGGCTCGGGTCTTCGCCACCAATCTCGCCGACGAGGGGCGCGGCATGGTCTACCTGATCGGGTAACGATCATCCTGTCTTAACCCCAACCGGCGACATCCTGGCTCAGAATACCGGGCCAGGTTCCGACATCGTCCGGGGTGCGGGCCACCGTCAGTGTTGCTTGGGGGAGCAGTGCGGCAAGGGTTTCCGCGGTTGACAGCGGGTGGCCCGGATCATCCACCCACGCCAGGATCGTCGTCGGTATGTCGATTCGCGCGACGTCCTCACGGGCAGGAAGGTCGCTGAGTGCCGCGCCTCGAAACACCGACGGCAAGAGGGCGTCACCGACGTCGGGTACCGTCTCCGGCGCACCAATTGTGGCCGGCGGCGGCGTTGCCCCGCGGGTGCTGGCGAGGAACGCCTCGACGCCAACGGATTCGATAAGCGCCGCGGCAACCCTGTAGTTTGCAGCCTGTGCAGCTCGGGTTTCCCACGCGGTGGGTGGCACCATGAGCGTGAGCCCGGTAAAGCGGTCTGGCTCGCGGGAAGCGGCGTGCAAGAGTGTGCCTGTACCCATGGAAGGACCGACTCCGTGGACGCGTTCGCCCGGAAATCAGTGGTCGAGCAGTCGCAGGAGGTCGTCGGCGAGGTTTTGCCACTGATAATCCGCCGGGACCTTCCGCCCGGTCGACCTGCCATGGCCACGTGCGTCATACCGAAGCAGTCGAGTTCCGCTAAGCCCGCGTCCGAGGTCGAGATTGAGTACCCGGTCGTGCGCGCGGCTTGAGGTAAGGCCATGCAGCTGGACAACGGGGTGTCCGCCCTCGTCGCTCAAAGCCACCGCAAGCTCGGCTCCGGGAACCTCGAAAGTGGGCATCAGGCTCCTCGTTTCGTCACTGACTGCGTCACTTTTAGCGGCCGAGTTGAGCATTCAGGCTATCTGGGGCGATACGATACTGCCATGCGCCTGACCAACGTCACGCACCTGCGCCTACCATTCGGACGACTTTGGGGCTACGACGTCAGTGTCTCGGCGCTCGGCCAACGCCTTCCGGTGTCCTTTGACCAGCGGCTTCATGTGGGAGCGGGTTCCCGGCCCGGCTCCTGGATGGCAATGTCCTTTCGGCTGCCTACGCCAACTCGTCGCGAGTCAATTGCCGAAGCCTGGCTGGCTGTCATCGCCCGTCATGGCACGCTGCGAACGGCCTTCGTGCCCGGTGCGGATGGTGATCCGGAGCTTCATGAAATTGATATTGCTCCTGGAACCTGGGTGGAGCATCAGGTGTCTCCTGGCCAGTCCGTAAATAACGCGTTGCGGGACATTCTCGATGCCGCATGTTCGCCATACCAATACCCCTCACACCGGCTGTGCGTGTTGGAGACTGCCGCTGGACTCACGGTTGTGATTGCTGCCGACCATGCCCACGTCGATATGTGGTCGATGCTGGTGATCGCGCGGGACCTGCTGTCGGCGCTCGATGCCGGGAAGGCAGGCCGTGAACCGTTGCCCGGGCCAGTGCCGGCTTTTGTCGAACACACCCAAGCACTGCTGGATCGGAATACCGCGCCGGACCACGCGCGTCAGCGGTGGGAAGACATCATCGGGGACAGCGGCGGCGTCATGCCGCAATTCCCCTTGCCCCTGGGTGCGCCCGATCCTCAGCGCGAGCGTGTGGAAGTCCGCGATGTGTTCGATCTCGACGACGGTGCGGCATTCGCGGCGCAAGCCCGCAACGACGGCGTCTCGACGCTCGCGCTCGCTGTTGTTGCGATGACCGCGGTGACCCGCGAGTTGGCGGGAACCCCGTTGCGGGCTGTTTTTCCCGTGCACAGCCGCTTCGACGACAAATGGCATGACTCAGTCGGCTGGTTCATTACCAATTCGGTACTTGAATCTGCGGTCCCCGAGCCGCTCGCCGCGGCGGCCGCGGTAAAAGAGGCTGTGCAGCTTGGCTCGTGGCCGCTCGCGGACGTTCTGGCTCCATGGGGCGGCATGCCCGTGGCCCCGGGGATGTTCGCGATCTCCTGGCTGGACCTGCGCAGGCTCCCGGTGCGAATCGACTCCGTCGGACTCGACGCCCAGTACGTGAGCGCGGCAATCGATACGGACGGCGTCATGCTTTGGTTCATCCTGGACGAGTCCGGCCTGCACTTGAGGTGCCGTTATCCCGACACCGTTGAGGCTCGAGCCAACGTCGGCGGATGGCTTGATCTGCTGGTCGCTCGTTTGCAGGCAGGTGCGCGATCCTCGGTTCGAGGACTGCTGCGGGTGGCGGGCCGGACCTTCAGGCTGGAACGGGCGAGCCGCGATGATGTTGAGGCCATCGCCGCGCTGCTGTCGGATGATCAGTTCGGTCCCGACCGCGAGTGCGTCGAGCTCGAACAATATGAGGCGGCCTACAACCTGGTTGCTCGCGACAAATCCAATTATCTGGGGGTTGTCCGCAATGATTCCGATCGCATAGTTGCCACGATGCAATTGACCGTCATCCCAGGTCTTTCCCGCGGTGGTTCTTCCCGGCTCCAGATCGAGGGACTGCGAGTTGCGGCCGCGGAGCGTTCACATGGCTTGGGCACCGCGATGCTTGAGTGGGCACACGATTTTGGACGTGCGCGCGGGGCGCAACTGGCACAGGTGACAACCGACGAAGCGCGGGAACAGTCTCGAGCCTTCTATACCCGCCTCGGATATCGGACCGCCCACGTAGGGCTGAAACGGCGCCTGTAGGCACCTTCCCCGCGCGTCGTTGGTGGGGTTTCGCGTGACTACGTTTCCAGCCCAACGACTGACGGCAGCCTTCTACACGTTCCAGTGGTAGTGCCCGTTCTTGTCGGCGCCTTTGCCTCCGCAGATGTAGGTCCGGCCGTTTGCGGCAACTCCTTGCATGCCGACGTCGGCATTAGGGCAAAAGGCTCCCGGGATTATCCCTTGGACCGTGTTCGGCGCTGCGGGTTGCTGGGCAGCGGGAACAGGGTCTGCGGGCGCCGCCGGTGCGGCTGGTACAACAGGCGCCGGCGCCTGTACTGCGGGGGCCGGTGCCGCCGGTGCCGCCGGGGCTGGTGCGGCGGGTGCTGGTACGACGGCGACCGGCGCCGCCGACGGCGGAGCAGCGGCCGCCGTCGTGGGAGCCTGAGCGGAAGGCGACGGCGAAGAAAAAGTCGGACTGGCGCTGAAGCTTGGCGACGCGGTGGACGTAATCACCGCTGTCTGGCTTGGTACGTTTCGTACTTCTGAAGCCGGTGCGCCGCACGCGGCAAGCGCCAAGCCGACGGCTACCCCGATAAGGGCACGCTGAATGAAGCGGGTTGAGACCATGATTCCCCCAAATAGACCAGTGAATTGATGAAAGACTAGGCCTGCGCGCGGGGGAAAGCGAGAGTAACCGGGTTAGTCGGTTTTCGGGTACCAGACTACGGTCGCGGGCTCGCCGTCATCGGACTCAATAGCAGGTTCGTCGGTCAGCGGTTGGCCATGCGCCAAACCAGACCATTGGTACTCTCCGC
Organism: Arthrobacter sp. FW306-1B-G06A; assembly: GCF_058781765.1. Lineage (NCBI taxonomy): Bacteria > Bacillati > Actinomycetota > Actinomycetes > Micrococcales > Micrococcaceae > Arthrobacter > Arthrobacter sp. FW306-1B-G06A. Next base: position 54,970 of record NZ_JBYSXB010000006.1, read on the forward strand.
CGGGGTGAATCTCAGGGAAGTCCGATACCTCGCCCTCGCTGCGTTCTTTATCACGGGGACCGCCTTCGTAAGTGAATTTCTCGCCCATAGACCTCAACGTAAACCCCAAGGAGGGGTCTGGATACCCCCTCCACCGTGCCAGAGGCCTGTGGGATCTCTTCCCAGCGCTCCCCGCCCGGAAGGCTCAGTGATGGGGAATTAACTGACATAAGCCCCGGTTCGCCCTGAATCTGGGCTTATGTCATGTTGGCGTGGATCACGGAACCACTAGGACGTCCTTGAATGATTGCATCTCGATAACAAACGTTACCGGCGGGAAACTTTAGACCCAAAGATCCGTTCCGGGCGCTAGGCTACTGCTCATGTGAGACGAGCCACAAGCCTGCTGAGGGGGTTGTGGCAGTCTGCCGGAGTCAACAGCGCCGGCTTTTTCCACTCAAAAAAATAGGAGGCGGAATGCGTTTCGGACGTACTTCCAAAGCAGTGGGTATTGCGGCAATCGCCGCAATCGCACTGAGCGCCTGTGCCGGCAATTCCGGTGGCAATACCCCGTCCACCGGAGCAGCCAAGACGGGTGGCACGGCCACTGTGGTCGAGGTCAACGCTTTCAACACGTTCAACCCCAACACAGCCGACGGCAATACTGACATCAACTCCAAGGTCAGCTACGCAACGCACTCGGGCTTCTACTACATTGACAACAAGCTGAACGTCGTTCACAACGACAAGTTCGGCAAGATGGAGAAGGTCTCGGACAACCCGCTGACCGTCAAGTACACCATCAACGATGGTGTGAAGTGGTCTGACGGCACCCCGGTCTCCGCAGCTGACCTCCTCCTCCAGTGGGCGGCCTTCTCCGGTTACTACGACGACGCCGATGCCAAGGCAAAGACGGGCACGTCCTACTTCTCGTACGCGGGTGACAACACGGGCCTCAGCCTGACGGACTTCCCGGAAATCAGCAACAACAACAAGACCCTCACGCTCAAGTACTCCAAGCCGTTCGCTGACTGGGAGATCGTGCTTGGTGGTCCCGGCATTGACGTTCCTGCCCACGTCCTCGCGCAGAAGGCCGGCCTGAAGGACACCCAGGCCTTGATTGACTTCTTCAAGAGCAAGCCGCGCGGAGACTCCAAGGCACCGCTTCCCGCCGACGCGAAGCTGAAGGCAATGTCGGACATGTGGAACACCGGCTTCGACACGAAGACGCTTCCCGCTGACCCGACCCTGTTCCTCTCGAACGGCCCTTACATCGTCAAGAGCATGAACCAGGACCAGTCCCTCACCATGGTCCGCAACAAGGACTACAACTGGGGACCGACTCCGAACCTTGACGAAATCACCGTCCGGTACATCGGTTCGGCGCCGGCCCAGGTGCAGGCCCTCAAGAACGGCGAGGCGGACATCATTGCCCCGCAGGCTTCCGCGGACACTCTCGACCAGTTGAAGGCACTCTCCAGCCAGGGCGTCACTGTCGATCAGGGCAACCAGCTGGCCTTCGACCACTTGGACCTGAACTTCTCGGGTCCGCTGGCTGACCAAAACGTGCGTACCGCCTTCATGAAGACGGTGCCCCGCAAGGACATCGTCAGCAAGATCATCGGCAAGCTTGACCCGAACGCGAAGCCGCTGGACTCGCAGATCTTCGTTCCCCAGCAGGCTGCCTACGCCGACTCCGCCAAGAACAACGGCTCCTCGGCCTACCAGGACGTGGACATTGATGGTGCCAAGAAGCTCCTGAACGGCGCTACTCCGGAAATCCGCATCATGTACAACAAGGACAACCCCAACCGTGTTGACGCCTTCTCGCTGATCCGCGAATCCGCCACCAAGGCTGGCTTCAAGATCGTCGACGGCGGCCTGGGCAAGTCCGACTGGGGCAAGGCCTTGGGCAAGGGCGGCTACGATGCCACCATCTTCGGCTGGATCAACCCGGGCGTCGGTGTCTCCGGCGTTCCGCAGATCTTCAAGACCGCTGGTGGCAACAACTTCAACCAGTTCAGCAACACTGACGCTGACAAGTTGATGGAAGAGCTCGTGGTCACCACCGACCGCAGCAAGCAGGATGATCTGCAGAAGCAGATCGACAAGAAGATCTGGGACTCCGCATACGGCGTGCCGCTCTTCCAGTCCGTGAACGTGGACGCTTACAGCGACCGCATCACCGGCGTGAAGCTCATGCCGAACCAGACTGGCGTTTGGTGGAACTTCTGGGAGTGGGCTCAGAAGTAAGGCCTAACTAGCGCGCAATATCGCCAGCCGAGGCGCCGGGACCGACGTATCATGGTCCCGGCGCCTTCGGGTTGGTGAACCGGCACATTGTCTGCTTCCCCAACGACCTCAAGCAGGGAAGGGGCACGATTCTGCGATAGGCGCCGGAGACCCCGGGCCTGGATTTCGAGGTTCTTCACCATGTTGACCTATATCGTCCGGCGGCTCGTAACCGCCGCATTCATTCTTCTCGGAGCATCTTTCCTGGTGTATCTCCTGACGGCGTTGTCCGGGGACCCTTTGGAAGAGCTTCGCACCAGCAGCGCACCGAACCGGCAAGCATTGATGGATGCCCGAATCAATCTGCTTGATCTCGACACGCCAGCGCCGCTGCGTTATTTCAAGTGGTTGGGCGGCGCCGCCCAGTGTCTGGTTCCCTTAGGCAACGCCTGCAATCTCGGGAAGAACATCGCCGGGCAGCCAATTACGGAAGCGCTCGGCTTCGCGCTGGTCCAAACCCTGACGCTGGTTACCGGTGCGACAATTCTCGCGATCCTCATCGGCATTTCGCTCGGCATCGTCACGGCACTGCGCCAGTACAGCGCGTTGGACTATGGCGTAACCTTCATGGCCTTCCTGTTTTTCTCCTTGCCGATCTTCTGGGTAGCCGTTCTCCTCAAGGAGTTCGGTGCTATCGGCTTTAATGACTTCCTGCGAAATCCGGAAATACCGCCGGTCGTGGCTCTTGGAATCGGGGCCGTCCTGGGCATCATCGGGGCCGTCGTCGTCGGCGGTGCGGTGAAGCGCCGACTGATCGTTGGTGGCTCGGTCTTTGCGGCCGTTTCGCTTATCCTCTTCTACTTCTCGCTGACTCAATGGTTCCGCAATCCGGGCCTGGGGCCGGTCATCATCGCCATCATGGGGGTGGGAATCGCCTTCGGAATCACGATTTTGGTTTCCGGACTCAAGAACCGCAAGGCCCTGCAATCAAGCCTGATCGTGGTGGGCATTGGCGTGGTTGCCTACTTTGCTGTGCAGCCGCTGCTCAATGACGCGACCGGGCTGATGATCTTCCTCCTGGCCATCGCCACTATCTTGGTTGGCGTGGCAGTGGGGTACTTCATGGGCGGCTACGACCGGGGCCAGTCCATGCGCGCCGCCGGGCTGACCGCCTTCCTGGTCGGGTTCCTTGTGGTTGTGGACAAATTCATGCAGGCTTGGCCGTCCTATTTCAACAACAGCCGGGTGCGCGGGCGCCCCATCGCCACGATCGGGGCAGGAACCCCGAACATCCAAGGCGATTTCTGGATCATGTCGACAGACACCTTGACCCACCTCGTCTTGCCGACGATTGCCCTCATCCTTGTGTCGTTGGCCAGCTACACCCGGTTCACACGCTCGTCGATGCTCGAAATCATGAACATGGACTACATCCGGACTGCGCGGGCAAAGGGTCTGAGCGAACGTTCCGTGATCATGGGCCACGCCTTCCGGAACGCCCTGATCCCTATTGCAACGATCGTTGCTTTCGACATCGGTGCGTTGATCGGTGGCGCCGTCATCACGGAAACGGTCTTCTCCGTTCGGGGCATGGGTTTCCTGTTCATCGACGGACTGCTGCACACTGACCCGAACCCCGTGATGGGCGTGTTCCTTTGTGTTGCAATCACCGCCATGGTCTTCAACCTGATAGCGGACCTCGCGTACTCCGCGCTCGACCCACGCGTAAGGATCAAAGCATGAGCCAGCCAACCCAAGAGGAAGAACTCCTCGCGCAACAGGCGCTTGCCGAAGCTGCAGCCACCCATGCAAGCAGCGAAGCCACCAGCGGCCTGAGCCAAGGCCAGATTGTCCGCAAGAGGTTTTTCGGCCACACCGGCGCCCTAATCGGACTCGCGGTTTTTGCAGTGATCTTCCTGCTTGCTTTCACCTCGGTGGGCGCATTCGGGATTCCCGGATGGTGGAAGTACAACCATGTGGACGTTTCGCCCTTGGTCAACGACGGTGCCCCCACGTCGTCGTTTTGGCCGCTCGCCTGGGGAGAGCACCCGTTCGGCCAGGACCGTATTGGACGCGATCTGTTTGCCATGACCATGCGCGGTGCCCAACAATCCATCACGGTCATGGTCCTTATCGGCGCCATCGCGGGCGCCGTCGGCGCAATCGTCGGGGGACTCGCCGGCTATTTCCGCGGCTGGGTCGAAGCCATCCTCATGCGCCTGACCGATGTCATCATCATCATTCCGTTGCTGCTCCTTGCGGCTGTTGTTGGCCAGATAGCCAACCGCAGGGATGAGGGAAGCTGGCTGACCGGATTTGCCGCCAACAACGGCGTCGTCATCCTTGGCATTTTCCTCGGCTTTGTGAGCTGGGTGGGCCTCGCCCGCCTGGTCCGCGGTGAGTTCCTGACCCTGCGCGAGCGGGAGTTCGTTGACGCAGCCAGGATCTCCGGAGCGTCCAACGCAAGGATCATCTTCAAGCACATCCTCCCCAACGCCGTCGGTGTGCTGATCGTCAACGTGACGCTGACCATGTCCGCGGCGATCCTGCTCGAGACGGCACTCAGCTACCTGGGCCTCGGCGTGAAGGCTCCCGACACCTCGCTCGGCCTGCTGGTTGCCCAGAACCAAGAAGCCTTCGCAACGAGGCCGTGGCTGTTCTGGTTCCCCGGCCTGTTCATCATCCTCATCTGCCTTAGCATCAACTTCATCGGAGACGGCCTGCGGGACGCCTTCGATCCCCGGCAGAAGAAGTTCAAAGCCAAGACCGCCGTCGAAACCACGCGCCACTCGAGCACGACGGCGCCGGTTGCCGACGCCTCGAAGGGCAGCTGAGTGCTACCCGCCCAGGGAAACGTCCTACAGGAAGACCGCCCAATAACTGGCCGCGGCCAGGGCTACCGTGGCTGCTATCCGGAACCATCCGATGGCAACGGTCACCAAAGCGTCTTCAGCCCGGCCGGGTTCCACGCGTCCGGCCTCGACGAGGTCCTGCCAGCGGGTGCGCACCAGGATCGCTGCGGCGCCGGAATCGGTGTTCTTGAGATCTCCGGGGCGAACCGAGCTGCTGGGGCCGTAGGTGGTGCCCGGGAGTCCTTTGAGATGCTCAGGGCGGGCATTGCGCCCGCCCCAGATTCCCGGCGCGGGAGCAGCCCACGCCGGATACTTCTTGCGGGGCGTCACCAGCGTGAGGGCGTAGCGGGTATCAACCTGCACCAGGGCATCCCAGGGAACATCGATGGTCCGGAAGGGATTCTCCAGCGCGACGCCGGAATCCCGGACCACCACAACCGGGCGCCAGAAGAGCAACCAGCCAAGAAACGCTACGAAGAGCAGGGGAGCGGTTCCGGGAAGGGAGCGCGGTCCGGCTGCCACGAGCGCAACGACCACTCCGAAAACGGCAACTGCCCAGCAGATCCAAGCAAAAATCTTGCTGGTGCGGGCCTTGAAGATTTCGACATTTCCGGCATACGGCGCTCTGCTCATGCCCCTAATAATTCAGGATTCCGGGCTACTTCACTAATCACCCCTTGGAGGGTGGCCCGGTCGGAAGGGAAGACCCAACATGACTGACAACGCCAGCCCCGAACCGGAGGCCACCCACCTCGAGACCGAGTCGGATAAGAGCGCGCGCGGGGCCATGGTCCTGGAAGTACGCGATCTCAGCGTCGACTTCGGTGTGGATAAGAAATGGGTCCCTGCCGCCATCGGACTGAACTACGAGGTCAGGGCCGGCGAGGTCCTCGCGATCGTCGGTGAGTCCGGGTCCGGCAAGAGTGCAAGTTCCATGGCATTGCTTGGCTTGTTGCCCAGCAACAGCCGTGTCCGGGGGAGCGTCAAGCTCTCGGGCAAGGAGCTGCTGGGTGAGAAATCAGGCAACATCCGTGAAGTCCGCGGCAAGGATGTCGCGGTCATCTTCCAGGAGCCCATGACCGCGCTCAACCCTGTGTACACCGTGGGTACGCAAATAGTGGAGACGATCCGGCTGCACAACTCGATCTCGCCCGATGAAGCCAAGCAGCGGGCCTTGCGCATGCTCGAGCTGGTGGAGCTGCCGGACCCGGAGAAGGCCTTCAAGTCGTATCCGCACCAGCTCTCCGGCGGCCAGCGGCAGCGAGCCATGATCGCGCAATCATTGTCCTGTGATCCCAAGCTCCTGATCGCAGACGAACCCACCACTGCCTTGGATGTGACTGTCCAGGCTGAAATCCTGGACCTGATGCGCAACCTGCGCAACAAGCTGGACAGCGCCATCGTCCTGATCACGCACGACATGGGCGTTGTGGCCGACCTCGCCGATCGAATTGCCGTGATGCGCCAGGGCGTCATCGTGGAGAGCGGCACTGCGCAACAGATCTTCAGCAACCCGCAGCACGGATACACACAAGCTCTTCTAGCCGCTGTTCCCCACCTGGGACAGGGTGCTGACAGCGCCGACGTTGACGTCACCGCGGCGTTGGCTGCCGCAACCCACTCCGAGCTGGAATCGGTCGATCACGATGAGCTGGTCCGCCGGGAACTTGAGAACCAGGCCGCTTTGAAGGCGGCGGCCGAAGAAGCAGCCAAGCCCAAGGGTGAGCCCGTACTTGAGCTGGTCGACGTCGCCATCGAGTACCCCAAGCAGGGCCGGGTCCCCGCGTTCCGAGCTGTCGAGGGAGCCAACCTCGTGATCTACCCCGGCCAGGTTGTAGGCCTTGTGGGGGAGTCCGGATCGGGCAAGACGACCATTGGACGCGCCGCCGTCGGGCTCTTGCCCGTAGCCGAGGGCAGCATGCGCGTGGTGGGGCAGGACATTTCCGCCGCAAAGCGGAATGGAAAGCAACTGCACGAAGTGCGCCGCGACATCGGCATGGTGTTCCAGGATCCGTCGTCGTCGTTGAATCCGCGGCTGCCCATCGGCGAAAGCATCGGCGAACCGATGTACCTCGCCGGGGTCGCGAAGGGCGTCGATCTGCAGAAACGGATTGAGACCCTCCTGGACCAGGTGGAACTGCCGCGCGGGTACCGCAACCGCTATCCACATGAATTGTCAGGCGGCCAGAAGCAGCGCGTCGGCATTGCCCGGGCGCTCTCCCTGCAGCCCAAGCTGATGGTCGCGGATGAACCGACATCGGCGCTGGACGTCTCGGTGCAGGCGAAGGTCCTGGAACTTTTCCAGAACCTGCAGAGGGAGCTGGGATTCGCGTGCCTGTTCGTGACGCACGACCTTGCCGTGGTTGACGTGCTCGCGGACCGGATCTGCGTGATGCAGCGGGGCAGGATCGTGGAGCAGGGCACCCGCGAGCAGATCCTTCGCAATCCGCAGGAGCCGTACACGCAGAGGCTGCTGGCCGCGGTGCCGCTGCCGGACCCCGAGAAGCAGCGTGAGCGTCGCGAACTGCGCGCCCAACTCATGGCGGCCGGCATCGAGTAGCAACCCGAAGGCGCTCGCGGCGGCACGAACTGATGGTCGCAACCGAAAGAGTCTCCGTCGCCATGGGCGGCGGGGGCTCTTTTTTGGTGCTTGTTGACGCGTCGGCCAGGCCGGTTGCACTCCGTACGGGATGCCCGAAAAACCCTGGTTTTCCGGGGGAAACCAGGGGTCAGGCATGTCGAGTGTAGCAAGGAAAATCCCATTGCGTGAAATGACTGCTTCATTTACTTGAAATGACTGCTTCATTACTAAAACTGTCAAGTGCACACTTCGTTGTTCATGCCAATGGGATTCCATATTTCGGACAAGCTGTGGTTAGGATTACACATCCATGTAGGCCGCGTCACAGGATAATTCTGTGCCTGGCCCCGGGGGCAGCTATGAGTTGCCCCGACCCATCCCCCTGAATCCATAGGAGGCGGAATGCGTTTTTCGCGCACTTCCAAAGCTCTTGGCTTGCTCGCAGTCGCCGCGCTTGCCCTCACCGGATGCGGCAGCGCTGGCTCCGGAAGCAGCGGCCCGACCGCTGCCGGCGATCCGAACAAAATCATCACCGCATACAGCAATGAACCCCAGCACCCCCTCATCCCTTCCAACACCAACGAGGTGTACGGCGGCCGCGTTGTCGACCTCCTGTTCGAAGGCCTGACCAGCTACGACGCCAATGGCAAGTCCGTGAACGCACTCGCGGAATCCATTGACACGAGCGACGGCCAGAACTACACCATCAAGGTCAAGAAGGGCGCCAAGTTCACCAACGGCGAGGCAGTCACCGCCAAGAGCTTCGTTGATGCTTGGAACTTCGCCGCACTGAGCACCAACGCCCAGTCCAGCAGCAGCTTCTTCGAATCCATCGAAGGCTACGACGCAGTCAGCGCCGTCACGAAGACCAAGGGCGCGGACGGAAAGTCAACGTCGACTCCCGCACCGACCGCCCAGACGATGTCCGGCCTGGTGCTGAAGGACGACTCGACCATCACGGTCAAGCTGGCCCAGCCGGAGGCCGACTGGCCGCAGCGCCTCGGCTACTCCGCCTTCATGCCGCTTCCGGCCGACGCCCTCAAGGACCCGAAGGCCTTCGGCGAAAACCCGATCGGCAATGGCCCGTACAAGATGGCCGCCAAGGGTGCCTGGCAGCACGACAGCCAGATCGCCCTCGTCAAGAACCCGGACTACCAGGGCACGCGCATGGCCAAGAACGGCGGCGTGACCTTCAAGTTCTACACCGACCCGGCTCCGGCTTACACCGACGTCCAGGCCAACAACCTTGACGTAACCGACGTCCTGCCCACGAACGCCCTGAAGACCTACACAACGGACTTCCCGGACCACAGCCTCAACAAGGCTTACGCGGGCAACGCAACCCTGAACATCCCGAACTACCTGCCTGAGTTCCAGGGACCCGCCGGCCAGCTGCGCCGCCAGGCCATCTCCATGGCGATCAACCGCGATGAGATCACCAAGGTCGTCTTCAACGGCACCCGCATCCCTGCGAAGGACTTCACGTCGCCGTCCATCGATGGCTACAACGCCAACGTGACAGGCTCTGACGTTCTGAAGTTCGACGCCGCGAAGGCCAAGGACCTCTGGGCAAAGGCAAACGCCATGAGCCCGTGGCCCGCCGACAAGGTTCTGCAGCTCGCGTACAACACCGATGGTGGCAACAAGGAATGGATTGACGCCGTTGCCAACAACCTGAAGAACAACCTCGGCATCAAGGCAGAAGGCCAGCCGTTCGCCAAGTTCGCCGAGATCCTGAACCTCCGCACGGCCAAGACCCTCCCGGGCTTCACCCGCGCCGGATGGCAGGCAGACTACCCGTCGCTGTTCAACTTCCTCGGCCCGCTGCTGAAGACCGGAGCCAGCGCCAACTACGAGGGCTACAGCAACCCTGAGTTCGACAAGCTGCTGACCGAGGGCCTGGCTTCCAAGTCCACGGACGACGCCAACAAGAAGTTCACCCAGGCTCAGGAAATCCTCTTCAAGGACCTCCCGAACCTGCCCCTGTGGTACCAGGCACGCCAGGCTGTATGGAGCCAGAACGTCAGCAACGTTGACTCCGGCTGGAACGGCGTCCTGCTGTACTACAACATCACCGCAAAGTAGTCCTACTGGACTTGTTCCAAGCTCGTTAGCGTATGGGGGTCCGGCCACAAACCGGGCCCCCATGCCTTGATTCGGCACGAAAGCTGTCCCAAATGAATCCCCACATTTTCAAGAGCGCCCAGGAACCGTTGCTGTGACCCAGTACATCCTCCGGCGTTTGCTGCAGGTCATTCCCGTGTTCCTGGGAACCACCCTGCTCGTGTACTTCATGGTCTTTGCCCTCCCGGGCGACCCCATCCGCGCCCTGTTCGGCGACCGACCGCCCAGCGAGTCCGTCATTGCCGCGCTGCGCCAGCAATACAACCTCGACCAGCCGTTCTGGGTCCAGTACGGACTGTTCCTCAAGAACCTCTTCACGTTCAACCTCGGGGTGGACTTCACCGGCCAGCCAATCGCCGCCACCCTCGGCCGCGTTTTCCCGGTCACCGCCATGCTCGCCGTCGAGGCCCTTGCCATCCAGGCTGTCTTCGGTGTGGCCTTCGGCTTGATTGCAGGCTTGCGCAAGGGAAAGATCTTCGACTCCACCGTGCTTGTCGCGTCCCTCGTGGTCATTGCCGTCCCGACGTTCGTCCTGGGCTTCGTGCTTCAGCTCGTCGTTGGCGTACAGCTTGGCTGGGCCAAGCCGACCGTTGGATCCAACGCGGATTGGGGCACCCTGATCCTTCCGGCCACCGTCCTTGGCCTCGTGTCCTTTGCCTACGTGCTGCGCCTGACCCGCGCCTCGGTCATTGAAAACATGAACGCCGACTACGTCCGCACGGCAACCGCAAAAGGCCTGTCCCGCCCCCGCGTGGTCCTGGCCCACATCCTGCGAAACTCCATGATTCCCGTGGTCACCTACCTGGGCGCGAACCTGGGTGGCTTGATGGGCGGCGCGATCGTCACCGAAGGCATTTTCAACGTGCCCGGCGTCGGCCAGAAGCTCTACCAAGCCGTGATCCGCAGCGAAGGCCCCACAGTCGTCGCCATTGTGAGCGTGCTGGTACTGGTCTTCGTTGCCGCCAACCTGTTGGTGGACCTCCTTTACGCCTGGCTTGACCCCAGGATTCGCTATGAAAAGTAGATCCGTTATGAAAAGTAACCGTCAGATCGAGCACTATGTTGCCCCTATCGACGAGACACCGCTGCTGGCGACCGATACCCTCAAGGTCGACGCAGCACCCCTGAGCCTGTGGGCGGATGCCTGGCGGAAGCTCCGCCGTCGGCCGCTCTTCATCATCTCGGCGCTCATGATCCTGCTGCTCCTCGTAGTCGCGTTCTTCCCGGGCCTCTTCACGCAGACTGCCCCGAACGACAACTGCCAGCTGGGCGACTCCCTCGCGGGCCCCTCGGCCGGCCACCCCCTGGGATTCACCTTCCAGGGCTGCGACATCTACTCCCGCGTCATCCACGGCACCCAGGCATCCTTGACTGTCGGCGTCGTCTCCGTCATTTTCGTCCTGATCATCGGGGTCACCCTCGGTGCACTGGCCGGCTTCTTCGGCGGCTGGGTTGACACCATCATTGCCCGCATCGGCGACATCTTCTTCGCGTTGCCCTTGGTCCTTGGCGCGCTGGTAGTTACCCAGCTCCCCTTCTTCCGCGAGAACAAGAGCGTGTTCACGGTGGTCATGGTCATCGTGATGCTCGGCTGGCCCCAAATGGCCCGCATCACCCGTGGGGCCGTGATCGAAGTCCGCAACGCGGATTTCGTCACGGCCGCACGCTCGCTCGGTGTCTCCAAGATCGGCACGCTGGTCCGGCACGTCGTTCCGAACGCGCTCGCGCCGATCATCGTCCTGGCCACCATGGAGCTTGGCGTCTTCATCGTGACGGAAGCAACGCTGTCCTTCCTTGGCATTGGCCTGCCCGGCAGCATCATGTCCTGGGGTAACGACATTTCCGCGGCGAAGGACACGTTGCGCACCAACCCCGAGGTGCTGATGTTCCCCGCAACCGCACTGTCCATCACGGTCCTGAGCTTCATCATGCTTGGCGACGCGCTGCGTGACGCCCTTGACCCCAAGAGCCGCAAGCGATGAAGGAGGCAATCATGACAACATCCAACGTCACCATCGACGAAGCCGGAACCGAAGAGCGTCCGCTCCTTGAAATCCGGGACCTCGCCATCTCCTTCCAGACGGCGAGCGGCGAATTCCAGGCCGTCAAGAATGCGCACCTGACCATCATGCCCGGCGAGACTGTCGCCATTGTGGGTGAGTCCGGTTCGGGGAAGTCGACGACGGCGCTCGCCGCCATTGGCCTCCTGCCGGAGAACGGCAGGGTTTCCAGCGGGCAGATCCTGCTCGACGGCGAGGACATCTCCCACGCCCCGGAACGGCGCATGATCGAGTTGCGCGGCAACACGATCGGCATGGTTCCGCAGGATCCGATGTCCAACCTCAACCCGGTCTGGAAGATCGGATACCAGGTCCGCGAGACGCTGCGCGCCAACGGCAAGCCCAGCGGTCCTGCCGACGTCGCCCGCGTCCTGGGGGAGGCCGGCTTGCCGGACTCCGCACGCCGCGCCAAGCAGTATCCGCACGAATTCTCCGGCGGCATGCGCCAGCGGGCCCTGATCGCCATCGGCCTGTCTTGCCAGCCGCGGCTCCTGATCGCCGATGAGCCGACGTCGGCCCTGGACGTCACGGTGCAGCGGCAGATCCTTGACCACCTCGAAACCATGACGGCGGAGCTCGGCACGGCAGTCCTGCTCATCACCCACGATCTCGGCCTCGCTGCCGAGCGCGCGGACAAAGTAGTGGTCATGTACCGCGGCAACGTGGTGGAGGCCGGTCCTTCCCTCGAATTGCTTCGCAACCCGCAACACCCCTACACCCAGCGGTTGGTGGCCTCGGCGCCGTCACTCGCTTCGCGTAGGATCCAGGCCGCCAAGGCCGAAGGAATCCAGACGGAAGAACTCCTGGCGCCCACCGAAGCTGTGGCCGAAAAGGCATTGGCCGACGACGTCTTGAAGGTCGAAAGCCTCAGCAAGGTCTTCAAGCTGCGCTCCGGCGTCGGCAAGGCAACGGACTTCACTGCGGTGGACAACGTCTCGTTCAACGTCAAACGGGGGACGACGACGGCGATCGTGGGTGAATCGGGTTCCGGCAAGTCCACCGTGGCCCAGATGGTCCTCAACCTGCTCGCGCCGACGTCGGGCCGGATTGTGTTCGACGGTGTGGACACCTCCACCTTGAACAGCCGGGAAATCTTCAAGTTCCGGCGCCGCGTCCAGCCGATTTTCCAGGACCCGTACGGTTCACTCGACCCGATGTACAACATCTTCAGGACCATCGAGGAACCGCTCCGGACCCACAAGATCGGTGACAAGGTCAGCCGCGAGAAGAAGGTCCGGGAACTCCTGGACCAGGTGGCGCTGCCTCAGTCCACCATGCAGCGGTACCCGAACGAGCTCTCCGGCGGCCAAAGGCAGCGCGTCGCGATCGCGCGCGCGCTCGCCCTCGACCCCGAAGTGATCATCTGTGACGAAGCGGTCTCCGCTTTGGACGTCTTGGTGCAGGCCCAGGTCTTGAACCTCCTGGCCGAGCTGCAGTCCAATCTTGGCCTGACGTACCTGTTCATCACGCACGACCTCGCCGTCGTGCGGCAGATCGCCGACCATGTCTGCGTGATGCAGAAGGGCAAGCTCGTGGAAACGGGCAGCACGGACGACGTCTTCGATTCGCCGCAGCAGGACTACACCAAGGCCCTGCTCAACGCGATCCCGGGTGCCAGCCTGATGCTTCCGCCCGTGGTGGCCTGACGGTGCTGGCGCCCGTGCGCTGAGTGCCAGCCGGGGGAGCAGAAGAGCCGGTACCACTTCCGTGGGGGGAAGTGGTACCGGCTCTTTTGCTGTTTCCGGCTCATCCCGAGTTCGCTGCCGATTGTGATGAAAGGCACAATTCGATGACCTGGAGGGTGATTTTTAGGCCAATAAATACCACAGCGTTTAGACTCTATGAAGGTGCCCTGTGTCAAAGGGTCTAATCCGTCGTGCGTTCCGGTTGGAAATGTCGCGATACAACAGCTGACTTCACCACTGAATCGAGCCATTACGCATGTCTGAAACCACCACCAACACCGCCGCGACCACTGCATCGCGCAGTGATCTGCGCAACGTCGCGATTGTGGCCCACGTTGACCACGGCAAGACCACGCTGGTCGACGCCATGCTCAAGCAGACCAACTCCTTCGCCGAGCACAACCACCTGGAAGACCGCGTCATGGACTCCGGTGACCTGGAGCGCGAAAAGGGCATCACCATCCTCGCCAAGAACACCACGGTTGCCTACAACGGCCCGTCGTCCAATGGCGAGACCATCACCATCAACGTGATCGACACCCCCGGCCACGCCGACTTCGGTGGCGAGGTGGAGCGCGGCCTGTCCATGGTTGACGGCGTGGTCCTCCTGGTCGACGCTTCCGAAGGTCCGCTGCCGCAGACCCGCTTCGTCCTCCGCAAGGCCCTTGCCGCGCACTTGCCCGTCATCCTGCTGGTCAACAAGACCGACCGCCCCGACGCCCGCATCGAAGAGGTTGTCCACGAGTCCATGGACCTGCTCCTTGGCCTGGCCTCCGACCTCGCGGACGAAGTTCCGGACCTGGACCTGGACAAGATCCTGGAAGTACCCGTGGTCTACGCCGCAGCCAAGGTCGGCCGCGCCTCCCTCGAGCAGCCGGCTGACGGCTCGGCCCCGGAAAACGAAGATCTCGAACCCCTCTTCAAGGCGATCATCGAGCACATCCCGGCGCCGACCTACAACCCGAACGGTGTCCTTCAGGCGCACGTCACCAACCTGGACGCTTCCCCGTTCCTTGGCCGCCTTGCACTCCTGCGCATCTACAACGGCACCCTCCGCAAGGGCCAGACCGTCGCCTGGGCGCGTGCCAACGGTGAGCTGAAGAACGTCAAGATCACCGAGCTCCTGGCCACCAAGGCCCTTGACCGCGTACCGGCAGAGTCTGCCGGCCCCGGCGAGATCGTGGCTGTTGCCGGTATCGAGGAAATCACCATCGGTGAGACCCTCACTGACGCCGAGAACCCGCAGCCGCTGCCGCTTATCACGGTGGATGACCCCGCGATCTCCATGACCATCGGTATCAACACCTCCCCGCTGGCCGGCAAGGTCAAGGGCGCCAAGGTCACGGCGCGCCAGGTGAAGGATCGCCTGGACAAGGAACTGATCGGTAACGTCTCCATCAAGGTCCTGCCCACCGAGCGTCCGGATGCTTGGGAAGTCCAGGGACGTGGCGAGCTTGCGCTGGCCATCCTCGTGGAGCAGATGCGACGCGAAGGCTTCGAGCTCACTGTCGGCAAGCCGCAGGTTGTCACCCGGACCGTCGACGGCAAGATCCACGAGCCGATGGAACACATGACCATCGACGTGCCTGAAGAGTACCTCGGTGCGGTCACGCAGCTGATGGCTGCCCGCAAGGGCCGCATGACCAACATGGCCAACCACGGTACCGGCTGGTGCCGCATGGAATTCATCGTTCCGGCACGTGGCCTCATCGGCTTCCGCACCAAGTTCCTTACGGACACCCGTGGCGCCGGCATCGCTTCCTCGATCTCCGAAGGCTACGAGCCGTGGGCCGGCCCTATCGAATACCGCACCAACGGTTCGATGGTTGCCGACCGCGCCGGTGTGGTCACCCCCTTCGCCATGATCAACCTGCAGGAACGCGGCTCCTTCTTCGTGAAGCCCACGTCCGAGGTCTACGAAGGCATGATCGTCGGCGAGAACTCCCGCGCCGACGACATGGACGTCAACATCACGAAGGAAAAGAAGCTCACCAACATGCGTGCCGCTTCCTCTGACACCTTTGAGAACCTGACGCCGCCGCGCGACCTGACCCTCGAAGAGTCCCTCGAATTCGCCCGCGAAGACGAGTGCGTTGAGGTAACCCCGGACTCCATCCGCATCCGCAAGGTGATCCTGGACGCCAACGAGCGCGCCAAGGCTACCCGCGCACGCGCCAAAGTCTGATCCTGCGCAGATCAAGTACTGACGCGCCAAACGGACTGACGCATTGAATAAGGGAGCCACCGGAACAGCACGCGGCATTGCCGTGGCTGTTCCGGTGGCTCTTTTTGCTGCCTTTGCAGGCACCGCACTGCACCGGCAGGCGCTCCTTATTGCCGGCGTCGACGTCTCTTGGGGTACCGCAGCGGCACTGCTCCTGCTCGCATCGCTCCAGCTGCTGCTGGGTGCGTGGTCGCGATCCTTGATCCCGACGGCGGTGGTGGGCATTGTTTGTTACGCCGCCGTAGGCGTGCTCTCCACGGGCGGAACGGGCAAGCAGCTGATCGTCGCGGATGTGCCCGGAAATGTGTGGGTTTACGGGAGTGCGGGCATCACTTTCGTGATGCTCTTGTGGTGCCGGCGCTACGGGCGTCCTCCGCGCGCTTAGCTAGTCGGCGCTTGGGTCCCGGTGGTGGGCGATCAAGAGCGAGGTGGCCTCGCCGTCGTCGTCTGCCGGAAGACGCATATATTCCTCGACGACCGCCCGCAGCTTGCCCATCATCTCCTGCTGCCGTGCAGCATTGAACTTCACGCCAAGCCGCCAGACATCGATGTCCCCTGGCGTTAGCCCGCGGGTTTCCTGGACGAATGTTTCGATCAGGACAGGGGCAATATCGTCGACGGGAGTGCTCCACGAGGTGCGGGTGGCGATGTACGGCACCTCCTTGGCGCCCCTCTTTCCCTTCCGGCCTTCCTGAGGTTCAAGAAAACCGGTGCGCACCAAGGTCCGGACATGATGCAGGCTTGACGCCGGATTGATATCCAACAGCCCCGCAATCTCTTTGTTGGTGCGAGCGTGGTGCAGGCAGAGCCGGAGAATCCTCAAGCGCAGGGGGGAGCTCAAGGCGCGGCCCTTGGCCACCAGGTCGCTGTCCTCCCGCTCGTGTTCCGTCATGGTGGCCAGTGTAGCCAGCCTTGAGTGATTGACATATACCAATCACTACAGGAAACTGGGCGGGTGAACGCCGGGACCACGGACAATGCTCAGCAAACTGACACAGCTCAGCACACTGCCTCGCTGTGGCGGGACCGGAACTTCATCACCTTCTGGTCGGGCCAGGCCGTCAGCCAGCTTGGGGCGCAACTGGGGCAATTGGCTTTTCCCGTCCTCGCGGTGACTTTGCTCGGCGCCAGTGAGTTCGAAGTCGGCGCGCTCAATGCCGCCGGCCTTGCGGCCTTCCTGCTGATCGGTTTGCCGGCAGGAGCGTGGGTTGACCGCTGGCTCAAGCGTCGCACCATGATCGTGGCGGACCTGGTCCGGACCGCGGCAATGGCGACCGTACCAATCCTCTGGTGGGCCGGCATCCTGCAGATCTGGCACCTTTACGCCGTAGCCGCCGTCGTCGGGGCCGCGACGGTCTTCTTCGACGTTTCCTACCAGAGCTATGTGCCCGTGCTCGTGGATGCCGCGAAAGTGCCGCAGGCGAACTCCAAGCTCGAGGCCACCTCCCAGATCGCACGGATCGGGGGTCCTGCCGCGGGCGGTGGCTTGCTGACGGTCGTGTCCGCCCCGGTGCTGTTCGTCGGGGAGGCGATCGGGTATCTGCTGTCGGCCATCTTCCTGCTCAGGACGCGCGATGCGGAACGGCCCGTGGCCGCGAAGGATCGGCAGCCGCTGGCAAGCGAAATCAAGGAGGGCCTGGTCTTCGTGGTCAGGCATCCCCTGATCAGCAGGATTGCGGCGTGCACGGGCGGGGTCAACTTCTTCACCACGCTTGCCTTCACCTTGATGCCGGTGTTGGTACTTCGTGAACTGGAACTCGGTCCGGAGGGCATGGGCCTCATCATGGCGGTCGGCGCCGTGGGCGGACTGATCGGGGCGGTTGCCGCGCCCAGGTTGGCGGCCTGGATCGGCGAGGGGACGGTTATTCCCGTGGCGTCGATGATCAGCTCGCTTTTCCTCCTCCTGGTTCCGTTGTGCGTGCTTGCCCCCGAGCGATGGATGTCCCTGGTGATGCTCATCGTCTCAGAGTTCGGGTTCGCTTTCGGAGTGCTGGTGTACAACATCATGCAGTTGAGCATGAGGCAGCGCGTGTGTCCGCCCCGGCTCCTGGGGCGCATGAATGCGTCCATTCGCTTCGTGGTGTGGGGGGTCATGCCGATCGCTGCCCTAGCCTCGGGCCTCCTCGCCGAGAACATCGGCCTCGTACCGACACTCTGGATCGGCTTGGGCGGAAGTCTTGTTTTTGTTGCGCCTGTGCTGTTCTCCCCGCTGTGGGGAATGCGCAGGCTCCCCGACGAGGTGCATGGCGCCTGACCCTCCGGGACATGAGGCGGAACTACTCGCGGGTTGTGCGCGGACCCCGGCGCGGGGGCGGAGGAGGGACCGCTTTTGCCGCCACAACAAGGGCCAGCGGGATCTCGACGTCGGACTGTCGGGTACGGATGGTGCACGCACCGTCGGCGACCGAGAGCAGGTAGCCGAGGGCATCGGTGAAGCCGTTGTCCAGGCGGTATCGGACAACTACCCGTGTTCCGGATACGGTATTGAGCAGGAAATCCTGGGGCCGGGGCAGATTCACCAGTTCATAGTAAGACGCCCGGCTAGGTTGCTGAGTTCCCGCTGGGGGATAATAGGCTCAGAATTCGATGTACCGGCCACAGGGCCGGTGGTACTACCCGGAAATTCCGGGACAACTGTGGAGAGGCAAGGGACGTGACCTACGTAATCGCGCAGCCGTGTGTGGACGTCAAGGACAAGGCATGTATTGAAGAATGCCCTGTTGACTGCATCTACGAAGGCGAACGTTCCCTCTATATCCACCCGGATGAGTGCGTGGACTGCGGAGCTTGCGAACCCGTGTGCCCGGTGGAAGCGATCTACTACGAGGACGACACCCCGGAGGAATGGGCCGACTACTACAAGGCCAACGTCGAGTTCTTCGATGACCTTGGTTCCCCGGGCGGAGCCGCCAAGATCGGCAACACCGGTAAGGACCACCCCTTCATCGCCGCGCTGCCCCCACAGAACCAAGACCACTAAGAACGGTTGCTTCCTTTGATTTCTGCGGCCCCCGCTTTCGGCCTCAACCTGCCTGACTATCCTTGGGAAGCGATGGCGCCGTACGTGGCCAAGGCTTCAGAACACCCGGGCGGGGCAGTCAATCTCTCCATCGGAACCCCCGTGGATCCGACGCCGCAACTGGTCCGCGAGGCGCTTGCCCGGGCAGCTGACGCCCATGGTTACCCGACGGTCCACGGCACGGAAGCTCTTCGCGAGGCCGTATCCAACTGGTTCGCCAGCCGCCGCGGGGTCCCGGGAATCGATCCGAGGGACGTCCTGCCGACCGTCGGCTCCAAGGAATTGGTGGCCTGGTTGCCGTTCCTGCTGGGACTGAGCGCAGGCGAGGTCGTGGTCCGCCCCACTGTGGCGTACCCGACCTACGACATCGGCGCCATGCTCGCAGGCGCCACTGCCGTCGCGGCAGACAGCCTGGACGAACTGGACTCAGCCACCCGCGCGAGGGTCCGGCTGATCTGGATCAATTCCCCCGGCAATCCCACGGGCAGCGTCCGTGACGTCGAATCCCTCAGGCAGATCGTCGCCCAGGCGCGCGAGATCGGCGCAGTCGTGGCGTCGGATGAATGCTATGCCGAACTCGGCTGGGGCGAATGGGATGCCCAGCGTGGCGGCGAGGCAGTGCCTAGCGTCCTTGACCCACGCGTCACGGGAGGATCCACGGACGGACTCTTGTGCGTCTACTCCCTCAGCAAACAATCGAACCTCGCCGGCTACCGTGCCGCCTTCGTGGCTGGTGACTCGTCGATCGTGGCGAATCTGGTCAACAGCCGCAAGCACGCCGGCATGATCGTGCCGTATCCGGTCCAGGAAGCCATGCGTACCGCGCTCGGCGATGCCGGCCACGTGCTCGCCCAAAAGGATCTCTACCGCGGGCGCCGTGAACGCCTCCTGCCGGCACTGAAGAACTTCGGCCTGGAGATCCACGAGTCCAAAGCTGGCCTGTACTTGTGGTCCACCGCAGGGGAGGCGACGTGGGACACAGTCCGCCGTTTCGCTGAGCTGGGGATCGTCGTCGGGCCCGGGGTGTTCTATGGAGACGCGGGCAATGGTTTCATCCGTGTGGCGCTCACCGGTACGGACGAACGCATCGATGCGGCAGTCGAACGCTTGGACACTGCCCGGTAACAATGCTGTGACTTCCCGCACAGGGCGCGTCATTCCGCCAGTAACCGTAGCTTGTGAATTAGTTTGTCCCGCTTACTGGCGGTAGCTTTTAACTGACTATCAATGGTGGCTTTCTCCACGAAGGCAGTTCGGCCGATGGTGTCTGCACCTGCAGACTCCTGGCTGGAGTCACCAGATGTTGGTTGGATCAAGCTTTCGACCGAGGCCAAGAGCCTCATGAAGGGGACTCCATGACTGAGACCACCAGCGCTACCCTGCGCCATGCCGGCGGAGAGCTCGAGCTCCCGCGGATCAAGGTTGTAGAAGGGAACGAAGGATACGACGTTTCCAAGCTGCTGAAGCAGACGGGCGCCGTCGCCTATGACCCCGGCTTCATGAACACCGCCGCCACCACGTCGGCAATCACCTACATCGATGGCGACGCCGGTATCCTGCGGTACCGCGGCTACCCGATCGAGCAGCTTGCCCAGCACTCAAGCTTCCTGGAAGTTTCCTACCTGCTGATCTACGGCAACCTTCCCACTCCCACTGAGCTGGACGCGTTCGACCAGCGGATCCGCCACCACACGCTGCTCCACGAAGAGCTCAAGGGCTTCTTCGGCGGTTTCCCGCGTGACGCGCACCCGATGCCGGTGCTTTCCTCGGCTGTCTCCGCGCTGTCCACGTTCTACCAGGACTCCTTGGACCCGTTCAACCCGGAGCACGTGGAAGTTTCCACTATCCGCCTCATGGCGAAGCTCCCGGTCATCGCGGCCTACGCCCACAAGAAGTCCATCGGCCAGCCCATGCTGTACCCGGACAACTCCATGAACCTCGTGGAGAACTTCCTGCGCCTGAGCTTCGGCCTGCCGGCAGAGCAATACGAGCTGGATCCCGTCGTCGTCAAGGCGCTGGACCTCCTGCTCATCCTGCACGCCGACCACGAGCAGAACTGCTCGACGTCGACCGTCCGCCTTGTGGGCTCCTCGAACGCGAACCTGTTTGCTTCTGTTTCCGCAGGCATCAACGCCCTCTTCGGTCCCGCCCACGGCGGCGCCAACGAGGCCGTGCTGAAGATGCTGCGCCAGATCCAGGCCGACGGCATCAAGCCCGAGGAATACATGGAGAAGGTCAAGAACAAGGAGGACGGCGTCCGCCTCATGGGCTTCGGACACCGGGTCTACAAGAACTACGACCCCCGCGCCAAGATCATCAAGGCGACGGCACACGAGATCCTGGGCAAGCTGGGCGGCAACGATGAGCTCCTGGACATCGCGATGCGCCTCGAAGAGAAGGCCCTTGCGGACGACTACTTCATCCAGCGCAAGCTCTACCCGAACGTCGACTTCTACACCGGCCTGATCTACAAGGCCATGGGTTTCCCCGAGAAGATGTTCACCGTGCTATTCGCGATCGGCCGACTCCCCGGCTGGATCGCCCAGTGGCGCGAAATGATCAACGATCCCCAGACGAAGATCGGCCGTCCGCGGCAGCTCTACACAGGAGAGCCGGAACGCGACTACCCGGCGGTCTAATCCCCGCCGGTGTGGGCCCAGCACGCGGGGTCACTTACAGCCCGTCCCAAGGGACATCATGGGCCGTAAGTGACCCCGCGTTGCACTTTAAGAGCTGTAGCCGAGAGGGTTGTTCTTCTGCCAGCGCCAGTGGTCTTCGCACATCTGGTCCACGGTCTTCGTGGTGGACCAGCTCAGGTCGGCCAGGGCAGAGGAGGCGTCGGCCCAGAATGCGGGCAGGTCTCCGGCGCGGCGGCCCGTGATCTCGTACGGCAGCGGGTGGCCCACGGCCTGCTCGAAGGCGTGGAGCATCTCCAGTACGGACGTGCCTTTCCCGGAGCCAAGGTTCCAGCGGTGCACGCCGGGGCGCTCCGCAACGTAGTCCAATGCGGCGACGTGGCCACCGGCGAGGTCGACGACGTGGATGTAGTCCCGCAGGCAGGTGCCGTCCGGGGTGTCGTAGTCTCCGCCGAAGACCATGAGCTTTTCGCGGCGGCCGACGGCGACCTGGGCGATGTAGGGGACCAGGTTGTTGGGGATACCCTGGGGGTCCTCGCCGATCCGGCCCGAGGGGTGTGCGCCCACCGGGTTGAAATAGCGCAACAAGGCGATGTGCCAGCGTTCGTCCGCGGCGCCGAGGTCCGTGAGGATGTCCTCGATCTGTTCCTTGGTACGGCCGTAGGGGTTGTTCGCCCCGATCTCCATCTTCTCGATGTAGGGGATGGGGTTGTGCTCGCCGTATACCGTGGCGGAGGAACTGAAAACGATCGACCGGACCCCGTGCTTGTCCATGGCGCGGAGCAGGTTCAGCGTGCCGACGATGTTGTTGTAGTAGTAGTTCAGGGGTTCCTGCACGGATTCGCCAACTGCCTTGAGCCCGGCGAAGTGGATGACGGCGTCGATGCTGTGCTGATCGAACACGGCTTCAACCGCGGCCTCGTCCACCAGATCCACTTTATGGAACGCCGCCGTCTTTCCCGCCAGCTCACCGACGCGGCGCAGGGACTCTTCGCTTGAGTTCACGAGGTTGTCCAGCACGACCACTTCGTGTCCGGTTTCCAGCAGGGACAGGACGGTGTGCGATCCGATGTAGCCGGTGCCACCCGTGACAAGAATTCTCATGCAAGCAACGCTAGCCGAACTTGCCAAGGCTCGCTCAGTGTTGCGTGCGCCACAGTCCCGCAGTTCCGGTGCGCCGGGCGGTACCGTTCAAGCACGTTCGTGCTAAAAAGATCTGTGCCCAAGATTGTTGATGCCGAAGCCCGGCGCCAGGAAGTAGTCGAAGCTGTCTTCAGGATCATCGCCTCGGATGGCCTGGAACGTGCCTCCTTGCGGGAGGTAGCCGATGAAGCCGGGCTCGCCGTCGGCTCGGTCCGGCATTACTTTGCCAGCAGCGATGAACTGCTGGTCCACTCCTTTGCCGTGGTCATCGACAGGATCGCCGCGCGGCTTGAGGACGCGTTCGCCGTCGTCGAATCCTTGGATCCGGATTCGGCGGAGCACGACGCCGCCGTGTTAACCCTGGTGGGCCAATTCCTTCCGCTCGACGAGGAACTGGCCGTCGACGCCTGTGTCTGGATGGCATTCCGGCACGCGGCCCGAATCCGGCCAGTACTCGAGCAGGAAGCGGCACGCAGCCACCGGGCCGTGGCCGCCGTCGTCGGCCGCTTGGTGATGCGGCTGATGCCCGACGGCGGATCCGGCCAGGAGCGCCTGGTGACCGAGGCCGAGCGCCTTCTGGCCACCCTCGACGGACTGTGCATGCATGCCCTGCTGCAGCCTGAGTGGATGACGGCCGAGGTCTGCCGCGACGTTCTGACCGCGCATCTGCAGACTCTGGTTGCGGTCCCGTCCAACCGTTAACGTCGAGGCTCAACGGGAATAGACTGGAACCCTGAGTGGGCACCTGCCAAGGGAGGCAATCGGATGCATGACACAGGCGGTCAGGGGTGGCGAATCACAATGGACACCTCCGGACCGATGCTCATTGCCTTGTATCTGAGAGACGTTGCTGGATTGGACGGAGCCGGTACGCCAACGTTGTCCCACGCCACACCCAAAGTCAGGCACGCGGACCACACGCACCTCACTGCCGAGGTAGGCGGGGTGCCGGCCCTCAAGACAGAGTGGGAGGCCTGGTGGGAGCAGCTGTTGAGGGCGTATCCGGATGCCGCGCCGGAGCTTTCACCCCCGGGATTCAACGCCTTCGGCAATTCGCCTGCCCTGCGCAGAGTATTGCAGGCACACTTCGGAGCCGCCCTGACCTGGGCCCGTGAGCGCCTTGAAGAGTACGAAAAACTGGAGGCTGAACGCGAAGCGAGCGGCGCCACGTTGCTTCTGGGGGACATGGTGGAGGACCGGCTGCTGGAAGTCGGACGGAGTTCCCGGGACTTCCAGCTGACGATCATCGAGCTACCCCTCAACGAGCCAAGGGCCTGGTATCTTGAGCCGGACAAGATGATCATGAGCCACCAACTCTTGTCCGAACCGGATATCTTCCGCAGCTACGTCCAGCCGGTGGTTGAACTACTGGTCTGAAGCCCGGGCGACGCCGCCAGGCACCGCCGAGGCCCCACCCAAAACTAGGTCTTCGGAGCCGAAACCGTGATGGTCACGGACCCCGATGCTGCCGCTGAATCCTGCCAGCCCTTGTGGTCCTGCCGGTTCCAGGTGGCGCCAGCCACGTCAACCTGCGTCACGGAAAGGTCCTTGGCTTTCGCCACGGCCCACTGGGCCACAGCCCACGCCTGCGCACCGCTGATGTTCAACTGGACCGTGCGGCCCTGGGCCACGGCCGGCAGGGCGCCGAACTCCGTGGTCATGGCGGCCACGACGGCGTTCGGGTCGCCGGCGGTGTCCGCGGCCCGGAGCGTGCAGTCGAGGGCCCGTTCGGAATGTCCCGTGAGCGCCGACGCATACGCCCGGCCCATGGGTTCCTGCTGCGCGTATGCCTGGGGGTAGGCGGAATGCTGGACCGCTTGCGCCGCATCAGTGATCGCCATTGTTTCGTAGCCGGGTATTTTCACAAGGTGGTCATAGAAAGCGTTCGTCGCGTAGACGGGATCCATGACCTCGGCTTCGGTGCCCCAGCCCTGGGAGGGGCGCTGCTGGAACAGGCCCCGCGAATCGGGGCCAACCTCGTCACCGTGCCCGATGTTGCGAAGCTTGGATTCCTGCATGGCTGTGGCCACGGCGATTGTGGCCGCGCGCGGAGGCAGCCCCCGCTGCACGGCAATGGCGGTGATGAGGGCGGCATTCGCGGCCTGGTCCGTCGCCAGCTCGTACGAGTCCGAGCCCACGACGGCGACGCAGCGTTCCGTAACCAAGGTTTCGGAACGCTGCAGTACAGTCACCACGGCGTAGATGGCACCGGCCACCAAGGCAAGCGCCAGCAACAAGATGATGGTGCGTCGGAGACGGCGCATCCAGGTATCAGCTAGTTGGCGTGGAGGGCTTCGTTGAGTTCCACCGTCTGGCCCTTGCGGGGAAGGACCTCGACTTCGCCAGTTGTGGAATTGCGGCGGAACAGCAGGTTCGGCACGCCGGAGAGCTCAACAGCCTTGATGATGCTGCTGGTGTCTTCCCCGTTGGCGTCCTTCGGGCCGGGGATGCGCACGCGGGTTCCAGCCGTGACGTAGAGGCCTGCTTCGACCACGGAGTCGTCGCCGATGCTGATGCCCACGCCGGAGTTGGCACCCAGGAGCACGCGCTCACCCAGGGCGATCTTTTCCTTGCCGCCACCGGAGAGGGTCCCCATGATGGAGGCGCCGCCACCGACGTCGGTGCCGTCACCGGCAACAACACCTGCCGAGATGCGCCCTTCCACCATGGACGTGCCGAGCGTGCCGGCGTTGAAGTTCACGAAGCCCTCGTGCATGACCGTGGTGCCTTCGGAGAGGTAGGCGCCCAGGCGGACCCGGTCGGCGTCGGCGATCCTGACCCCGGTGGGAACGACGTAGTCCACCATGCGCGGGAACTTGTCCACTCCGTAGACCGTGACGGCGCCGCGCTTACGCAAGCGGGCGCGGGTCAATTCGAAGCCGTCCACTGCGGCGGGGCCGAAGTTCGTCCACACAACGTTCGGGAGCTTGCCGAAAATCCCGTCCAAGTTGATGCTGTTGGGCTTGACGAGCCGGTGCGAAAGCAAGTGCAGGCGCAGGTAGGCGTCAACGGTGTCGGCGGGTGCCTCGTCCAGGTTGATCTGGGCAAAGACCACCTTCTGTTCGGTCCGGCGGTCGGCGTCGTGGCCTTCAGCTGCGAGAGCGGTCAGCGACTCGTCGGCGTGCTCCACGGCGCGCAGGGATGCGGCAGCTTCGCCCAATGCCGGTGCCGGAAACCATACGTCCAGCACTGTCGCTTCTCCGGCGTCGGAGGTGGCGATGGTGGCCAGGCCAAAGCCATAGGCGGAGCGATCGTTGTCAGAAGCGCTATCGAGAGCGGCAGAGGCAGCGGTTTCAGTCATGGCGCAAGTCTATCGAGAGCCACTGCTTCCCTTGAAACCGTGTGTGGACCGAGGGGTCGCAATTCGCTCGGGATACAGTGGACAGGTGACCGTTGAAACTACCCCGATCCTCCTTGACATCAGGCAAGACGTTGCGCTGCTGACCGCGGCGCTGATGGACATCAACAGCGTGTCCGGCAACGAAGCCGCGCTTGCAGACGCCGTTGAATCCGCGCTTCGTACGATCCCCGGCCTGCAGCTTGTGCGGGACGGCGACGCCATCATTGCCCGGACCGAGCTGGGACGCCCGGAGCGCGTGATCTTGGCCGGCCACCTCGATACCGTGCCGTTGCCCACCGTGGAGGGTTCGCTCGGCACCGTGCCCGCCACGTGGGAGTCCGGCGTCCCCGGGACGGGAACCTTGTATGGACGCGGAGCCACCGACATGAAGGGCGGGGTCGCGGTGCAGCTTGCGCTCGCCGCGACAATGTTCGACGGCGGCGCCGAGCCGGGCAAAGACGTCACCTTCGTCTTCTATGACCATGAGGAAGTTGAAGCGGTCAAGAGCGGCCTCGGCCGCTTGGTACGGAACCATGGCCATCTCCTGGAGGGGGACTTCGCGATCCTGCTCGAACCCACCGACGGCACGGTGGAAGGCGGTTGCAACGGCACCAGCCGCTTCGAAGCCACCACGGTCGGGGAAGCGGCGCACTCCGCCCGGGCGTGGATGGGCAGCAACGCCATCCACGCAGCCGCTCCCATCCTGAGCCGCTTGGCCTCCTACGAACCTCGCACCGTCAACGTGGACGGGCTGGACTACCGGGAAAGCCTCAATGCTGTGAAGATCAACGGCGGCACTGCGGGCAACGTCATCCCGGACCGTTGCGTCGTGGAGATCAACTACCGCTTCGCGCCGGACAAGACCCCGGACCAGGCCGAAGCCCATGTCCGCGAACTCTTGGACGGCTTCGACGTCGTCCGCACCGACGCTGCCGCCGGGGCGCGGCCGGGCCTCAACCACCCGGCTGCGGCGTCCTTCGTTGCCGCCGTCGGTGCCGAGCCCAAACCCAAGTACGGTTGGACCGACGTCGCGCGCTTCAGCGAGCTAGGCGTTCCCGCGGTCAACTTCGGACCGGGCGATCCGCTTCTTGCGCACAAAGACAACGAACACGTCGACTCCGACGCCATCCGTGAGTGCCTCCGGGCGTTGCGGTCGTGGCTGGCCGACTAGGTCGAGTGACCTTATTTTGCTTGAGAATGCGGGTGTGGCCCGTGGGCTTGGTTCCGGAACCAAGCCCACGG